>JAYUOR010000807.1:0-2404 GCA_043760765.1 Planctomycetota bacterium
TTCGCCGGCGAGGCAATTTCCGGGGCCGGATTCGGCGGATTCTGAGCAGAGCCCTGCGCGACGCAACCGGCGAACATCAAGATGGCAAGTGATCGAAGCATGTGCGTTTCAGTGTCCCTTCGGGTCCTCGACCAGTTCGCTCAAGACACCACCGGTCGCCGACGGATGCACGAACGCGATCCGGCAGTTGTGCGCGCCGACGCGCGGCTTTTCGTCGATCATGCGCAGCCCCGCCGCCTTGCAGGCCGCGATCGCGCGTTCGATGTTCTCTACTTGATACGCGAGGTGGTGCAGCCCCGGCCCGCGTTTCGCAAGGAAACCGGCGACGGGTGAGTCGGGACTCGCCGGCTCGACCAGTTCGATGCGCTGCGGGCCCGCGTGCACGACGAGCACGCGCACTTTTTGGTCCGCGACGAATTCGACTTCGCCCGCCGGCATCTTCAGCGCACCTTCGTAAACGCCGCGCGCTTTCTCGATCGACTCGACCACGATCGCGACGTGGTGCAGGCCGCTGACGACACCCTTCAATGCGGGATGAGCGGGAATCACAGGACCTCCGGCGGCTTGTACGAACCAAAGCGTTTTTCGAGCACGCCGCAGATCTCGCCGATGGTCGCGTAGCACTCGACTGCAGCGAGGATCGGCTCGCACAGATTCGACTTGCCCTGCGCAGCAACGTCGACGGCATCGAGGGCGACTTCGACCCTGCGCGCGTCGCGCTCTACGCGCACGGCAGCAAGATCGGCCATGACTTCGTCGCGCGCGGCGGGATTGGGACGGAAGATCTTGGGCGGCGCCTCAGGCTCGACGAACTCGTTCACGCCGACGATCGTGCGCTTGTTGCGCTCGATGTCGCGCTGCCATTCGACCGCCGAGCGATGGATTTCGCGCTGCACGAAGCCATTTTCGATCGCCTTGACCGCGCCGCCCTTTTCGTCGACGCGCGCCATCAAGGCCAGCGCGCGCGCTTCGAGTTCGTCGGTCATGTTTTCGACGTACGGCGAGCCGCCGAGCGGATCGATGACATCGGCCACGCCGGACTCGTTGGCCAGCAATTGCTGCGTGCGCAGCGCAAGGCGCGCCGAGGCTTCGCTGGGCAGGCCCAGCGCTTCATCGCGCGAATTCGTGTGCAGCGACTGCGTTCCGCCGAGCACAGCAGCCAGCGCCTGCACGGTCACGCGCACGACGTTGTTGTCTGGTTGTTGGCTGGTCAGCATCGAACCGGCGGTCTGCGTGTGGAAGCGCAGCATCCAGCTCTCGGGATTCTGCGCGCGAAACTCATCGCGCATGATGCGCGCCCACATGCGCCGCGCCGCGCGGAACTTGGCGACTTCCTCGAACAGATGGTTGTGCGCGTTGAAGAAGAATGAAATCCGCGGCGCGAATTCGTCTACACCGAGACCCGCTTCGAGCGCCGCGCGCACATAGGCGCGGCCGTTGCCCAGCGTGAACGCCAGCTCCTGCACCGCCGTCGATCCGGCCTCGCGCATGTGATAGCCCGAGACCGAAATCGTGTTCCAGTTCGGCGCCGCGAGTTTGCAGAAGCCCATCAAATCGGTCGTCAGCCGCATGGACGGCCCGACCGGAAAGCGGTAGTTCCCGCGCGCCGCGTACTCCTTGAGGATGTCGTTCTGGACCGTGCCCTTGATCGCCTTGGGCGCGACAGCCTGGCGGCGGCACAGCGCGACGTACATCGCGAGCAGGATGGCGGCCGTCGCGTTGATCGTCATCGACGTCGTGACTTCCCCGAGCGGAATCTTGTCGAAGAGTCTCTCGAGGTCGCGCAGCGAGTTGATTGGCACGCCGACCAGGCCGACCTCGGGCGAAGCCAGTTCGTGATCGGAGTCGTAGCCGATCTGCGTCGGCAGGTCGAAGGCCGTCGACAGACCGGTCTGGCCGCTCTTCAACAGCATGCGGAAGCGTTCGTTGGTGGCGCGCGCACTCGAGAAGCCCGCGTACTGGCGCATGGTCCACAGACGGCCGCGGTACATCGTCGGCCGGATGCCGCGCGTGTACGGGAACTGTCCGGGGAAGCCGCCGTCCTTTGCGCCGCCGTAGAGCGGTTCCTGGGCGAGACCGGACGGAGTCCTGAACTCCGCCATGCGCTCGGGGTTCTTGGCGCGCGCCGCGGCCCACGGGCCGTCCCGCCAGGCGGCGGATTCGGCGTCTTGGGTCTGGCTCTGATCGGTGCGGGTCTCGTCCATGGAGGCCCCTGACCGAACGCGGCTGGCCGCACGGTGCCAGGGCAAAGCCCGGGCGGGGGACGCAGCATTCTATTAAGTGGTGCGGTGAACGCGCAATTCGCGCGACGAATGCGCCGGCGCTTCGCGCTGTATCACAGGCCACCCTGAATCGCGGCCCCCCGACCGCGTAGCATGCGCCCACGCCTCGGTTCGGCCCCCCC
>JAYUOR010000808.1:0-6040 GCA_043760765.1 Planctomycetota bacterium
CCAGCGATGACCAACCACTTTCGAAAGCTCAAAGCAAGCCTAGGCCGCGGCGCGAAGTCGTCGTTCGCCGCCTTGGCTTTGGCTCTCGTGCTCAGCGGACCGGCTTGGTTCTGCGTCGGCGCGTCGGCCGCGGTCCAGAGCCAGGCGCCTCACCAGGAAGCGCCCGGCGCAGTGGCTCCCGGTTACGCCAGTCCCCGGGAGACGTTGCAGAGTTTTCTGCGCGACGCCATGCGCTGGCGCGAATCGGGCGATGGCGCGGCGATGACGAGCGCGGTGCGCGCGCTCGACCTGAGCGCCATCGCGCTCGCCGACCGCAGCTATCTCGGCGCCAGGTTCACCGACGATTTGCTAGAGCTTTTCGACAAGGTCGGAGTGATCGACGCGGCACTGATGTCCGAGGACGCGGCGGCGCTCGCGAGCGGGAGCTTCCGGCACAAATTCGAGCGCAACGGCCGCCCCGAGGTGGCGATCGAAATCGAGTTCAAGCGCGTGCGCGAGGGCGAGTGGAGAATCGCGGACTCGACGTTGCAACGCATCAAGGAGTGGCAGGCGAGTTACGAAACGGTCGAACCGCTGGTGAAACTCGGCAAGCCGGTGAATTTTCAGGAGTGGGTGCGTTCGACGGTGCCGGCGCCGTTCAAGCGGCATGTCGCCTTCCTCGAGGCGTGGCAGTGGATTGGCTTCGCGCTCTTGATCCTGGCCGGGCTCCTCGCGCAGCGCATCGCTACCTTTTTCTTCGCGCGCTTCGTTTCTCACATTGCGAGTTCGGATCTGATCGCGCTCGACAGCAAGCTCCTGGCGCGCGTCGCGCGCCCCGTGGCTCTGCTGGCGACCTCGATCTCGTTTTTCATGGGCCTGCCGCTGCTCGATCTCGAGCAGGGCCCGTACCACGTGGTCAATCTGCTGGCGAACATCGGCCTGACCATCGCGGTGGTCTGGACCGCCTACCGGCTGGTCGACGTGCTGTCTTGGATCATGGCGCAGAAGGCGGCTGCGACCGACACGAAGTTCGACGACATGCTCGTGCCGCTGGTGCGGCGCACGCTGAAGTTCGTGGTCGTGATTCTCGGTGCGATCTGGATGATCACGCGCCTCAACAGCGATCTGTGGGGACTGGTCGCCGGACTCTCGATCGGCTCCCTGGCAATCGGCTTCGCGGCCAAGGACTCGATCGAGAACCTCTTTGGCACGTTCACGGTCCTGATGGACAAGCCCTTCCAGCTCGGCGACCTGATCCTGGTCAATGGCATCGAAGGGTCGGTCGAGGACGTCGGCTTTCGCTCGACGCGCGTGCGCACCGGCGAGGACAGTCTGATCACGATCCCCAACTCGCGCTTCATCGCCGCGCACGTCGAGAACCGTGGACTGCGGCGCTATCGGCGCGTGCGCACGATGCTTGGGCTGACCTACGACACGCCGCCGGAGAAGATCGAGGCGTTTTGCGAGGGCATCCGCGAACTGATCCGCCGCCATCCCTACACACGCAAGAGCGACTACCACGTCTGGCTCACGGGCTACGGGCCAAGCTCGCTCGATCTGCAGCTGACGATGTTCTTCGAAGTCCCTGACTGGGCGACCGAGTCGCGCGAGCGCCATCGTCTTTTCCTCGACATCCTGCGTCTTGCGGACAGTCTGAAGGTCTCGTTCGCCTTCCCCACGCAGACCGTGCGATGGGAGCGCGCGAGCGGCCGCCACGCTCACGACGATTCGCCCGAGGAGATCGCCGGAGCCGTGGAGCGCGGCCGCGCCGACGCATCGAAGATCGCTGACGGCTCGCTGCGCTACTACGCAGGCAAGCGGCCCCCGCCGATTCGTTTCGACACGCACGACGCCGACGACGCCGGTCACGGCCGCTTCGAACCCTGAGCGCCGGGCGACTGGCACCAACATCACTCCCGAACTCTCCGTAGACGGTCAGAACCCACCCGCCCAATCATGAGCCAGGCCCAAAGTTCCGTTCCGCCGCTTTCGGCTGTTTCCCCGCCCGCTTCCACCGGCACGCCAGGCGCACTGATGCGCGGCGGCGCGCCATGGGTCGGCGAACTCGAGAACGCCCTGGGCGAGGTGCTGATCGGCCAGAAGGAGTTGGTGCACGGCCTGCTGCTCGGTCTTCTGACCGGCGGCCACGTGCTGCTCGAAGGTGTACCCGGCCTGGCAAAATCGCTCGCCGTTTCGACGCTGGCCAAGGCGGTCCACGGCAGTTTCGCACGCCTGCAATTCACGCCCGACCTGTTGCCGAGCGACCTGGTCGGCACGGAAATCTACAACGCCAAGGAAGCCAGTTTTTCGACGCGCAAGGGGCCGATCTTCGCCAATTTCGTGCTGGCCGACGAAATCAATCGCGCGCCGGCCAAGGTGCAGTCGGCGCTGCTCGAAGCGATGCAGGAGCACCAGGTTTCGATCGGCGGCGTGACCTTCAAGCTGCCGGAGCCGTTCCTGGTGCTCGCAACGCAAAATCCGCTCGAGCAGGAAGGCACGTATGCGCTGCCCGAGGCGCAGGTCGACCGCTTCGCCCTGAAACTGGTCGTCGACTATCCCTCGAAGGAAGAAGAGCTCGCCGTGTTGCATCGCATGGCGCGCACGGCTCCGCCGCTGAATGTGCGACAGGTCGTCACGCTCGACGAGATCGGACGCGCGCGAACGGCGGTGGACCTGGTGACGCTCGATCCCAAGTTGTGCGAGTACATCGTCGCGTTGGTCCAGGCGACACGCGATCCGGCGCGCGCGGGACTCAAGGACCTCGTCGGCCGCGTGCACTATGGCGCCAGTCCGCGGGCGACGATCTATCTGGCGCTGTGTGCGCGCGCCAATGCCTTCCTCGAAGGCCGCGCCTTTGCGACGCCCGCGGACATCAAACGTGTCGCGCCGATGGTGATGCGTCACCGCGTCATTCCGACCTACGAGGCGGATGCCGAAGGACTGTCCAGCGACAAGCTCGTCGCGCGCCTGCTCGAGACCATCCCGGTTCCCTGACCCAGGCTTTTGGCCGTGTTCGAAGACGACGATTCGCCGCAAGACGTGATCGCGCCGGAATTGATGGCGCGTGTGCGCCAGATTCAGCTGCGTACCCGTCGCATGGTCAGCGAAGTGCTCGCCGGCGCCTATCGATCGACTTTCCGCGGCAGCGGGATCGAGTTCGACGACATCCGGCCTTATCAACCCGGCGACGACGTGCGCGCGATCGATTGGAAGCGCACGGCGCGCGCAGGCGACGCCTTCATCAAGACCTACATCGAGGAGCGCGAGCTTTCGCTGGTCTTCGCCGTCGACACGAGCCGCACGCTGGACTTCGGCTCGCGCGAGTTCAGCAAGCGCGAAGTTGCCGCGCAGATGGTGGCGCTCTTGTCCTATGTCGCCGCGCGTCAGCACGACCGCGTGGGGCTTGTCCTGTTCGGTCCGGAAGTGGGTCTGTCGCTCGAACCGCGCAAGGGCGCGGCCGCGGTGGCGCGCGTGATCCGCGAAGTTCTCGCCGTGCGTCCGACCAACGCCGAGACTTCGTTCCAAAAGGTGCTCGAGCATTGTTCGCGCAGGTTGCATCGCCACAGCCTGTTGTTCTTCATCAGCGATTTCGCCAATTCGGAACTCGTCAAGCCGGGCGAAATGCCCGAATGGCGCCACCTCTTGATCGATCTTGGCAGCCGCCACGACGTGGTGCTCGCGCGCGTCACCGATCCCTTCGAGACCGAACCTCCGCCCAGCGGATGGTTGGCCTTCGAGGGTGCCGCATCGGGGAAGCGTATCGACGTCGACACACGCTCCAAGCGTGTGCGCGAGGTCTGGCGTGCAGCGTCCGCGGCTCGTCAGGCCGCGGTCGTGAACATTGCCGCGCGCACCGGTCTGGACCTGATCGAGCTTTCGACCGAAGGCAGCGTCGCCGATCCGATCGCGGGCTTCTTTCGCGCGCGCGGACGGCGCAGGCGGGCAGCGCCGTGAATTTCGCCCGTCGAATCGGCGCCCGTACTCTGGCGATCGCGGCCTTGGCTGCGCTGCTTTGCGCGCAGGGAACCAGCGCGCGTCTGGAGTTCGATCGCGTGCAAGCGCAAGTCGGGCAGCCCGTGCGAGCGACGCTGACCATCGAACACGACGCGGGCAGCCGCCCGAAAGTGGACTCGCTGGGACTCGACGATTCGTGGGTCGTTTTCGATTCGAAGGCCGGTCCGACGCTCGCCCTGCCGGCGCAGGCGGGCCGCGCGACAACCACGTTCGAATTCGAGATCGCCTCGCTGGAACCAGGCCCGCGCACGATCGGGCAGATTCCGATTCCGGGCGGCGACCAGAAGCTCGCCGTCGCCGGGCCGGCGCTGCAAGTCCAAGGCGTACTCGCCGAGAGCGAGGACGCACCGCGCGCCATGAAAGGCCTGCGCGAAATCGAGAGCTTGGACGAGCGCGCGAATGTCTGGCTCGCGCTCGGCATCGCAGTGGGCATCCTCGCGTTGCTTTCCGTTGTGCTTTTCGCGTGGTGGCGCAAGCGCGCGCGCGCCGCGGTGGAGAGCGCGCCCGCGCCCTCCGTGCGACTGGCCGTTCTCGAAACGCGGCCGCTCGATACACCAGCGGACGTGCAGGCCGCGCACTTCGCGTTGACACGCCTGTTGCGCGAGTCCGCCGATCTGGCCGCGGGCCGCGATCGCAGCGGCATGACCGATGAGCAGTGGCAGCGCGCCGCGCGCCGCCAATTCGAGGCCGCGGGAATGAACGCGGCGGAATTCAGTGCACTGGAGGCCTTGCTCGAACGCGCCGCGCAGGTCAAATACGGCAGCGAGCGGCCCACGCACTGGGCCACGCGCGAAGCACTGGCCAGCGCGCGCCTGTTCGCAGCACGGCTCGAGACGCTCCAGGATGCCGAGGACCGGCCGCGCGAGGTGGCCGCATGAACCTCGCCGCCGTCCAAACCGCCGGCGATGCGGTCCAAAGTGTCGCCGAGGCGCGCCTGCATCTGTTCGGCGACTACTTTCTGGCGAACCCATGGTTCCTGGCGATCGCGCCGCTCGGCCTTATCGCCATTGCGCTCGGCCGCGCGCGCTTCGGCCGCAACGCCGGCCGCGTCGGCGTGTTGCCGAGCGTGCCGCTGCCGCGTTCGTGGGTCCAGGAGTTCGCCTTCGTGCCGATCGTGCTCGAAGCGGCGGCTTTCCTGCTCGTCGCGCTCGCCATGGCGCGGCCGGTGCGCGCCAACGAACTGCGCACGAACACCAGCGAGGGCATCGACATCGTGCTGGCGATCGACCGCTCGGGCTCGATGCAGTACTTCGACCTCGATCCCGCGAAATCACGCCTCGATGTCGTCAAGGAAGTGGTCGGCGACTTCGCCGTGCGCCGCACGGGCGATCGGGTCGGCGCGGCGGATTCGTGCGCCTTGATGGTCTTCGCGCGCTATCCGCAAGTGCTTTGCCCCTTCACGCTCGATGCCGGAGCCCTGACCGGCTTCCTGAAGAATGTCGAGATCGTGAAATACGAGGCCGAGGATGGGACCGCGATCGGCCGCGGCCTGGCCAAGGCCGTCGCCAGTCTGAGCGCGAGTGCTTCGAAATCGAAGGTGGTGGTCCTCTTGACCGACGGCGAAAACAACGTCGACGACATCACGCCTGCAGCGGCCGCGGAATTGGCGGCGGAGAAGGGCGTGCGCGTCTACACGGTGCTGGCCGGAAAGTTCGTCTATCAGCAGGATCTTTTCGGCCGAGTTTCTCCCAGTTCGCGCGAACTCGACACGAAGGACCTCGAACATATTGCAGCGCGCACCGGCGGGCGCTTCTTCCGCGCGAAGGATCGCAAGTCGCTGGAGAGCGTCTACAGCGAGATCGAAAAGTTGGAGCGCACGCCGCGCACTGAAGAGCGACGCGTGGACACCTTCGATCTCTATCCGCGCGCGCTGTTTTTCGCGCTGTTCTGCTATGCGACCGCATGGCTGTGCCAGGCGACCTGGGCCAGGAGGATCCTGTGACCAAGGCCGCGTTTTTGGGCTTCGGTTGGCTGCGGCCCGGCGATGCGCTTTGGGCGTTGCTCGCCGTGCTGCTCCTGGCTTTGGGCCTCTGGGCGGTTCGACAAC
>JAYUOR010000809.1:0-6034 GCA_043760765.1 Planctomycetota bacterium
GTCACGGCGCAGCGCGCGCTGCCCTTCCGCCCGATGGTGCCCGAGGGACGCCTCGAGAGCGATCCATCCGAGGGCGTGTTGCTCGATCCCAGCGAGGAATTGGACTTCGCCTTGCCCGCGGCGCAGGGCGTCGATGCGCTCAGTCTGGTCATGCGCGTTTCCGACCGTCGCTACCTGCGCTCCGGAGTCGCGCAGATCCCGGTGCTCGCGATCGACCTGCTGGCAGGGGACAAGCAGATCGGGCCCTCGTACGAAGTGCGCCATCGCCAGGATTTGCACCTCGACGAGGACGAACACCGCGATCACCCGGGTCTGGAGCCGGCCTTTCACGTGCGCGGCGGTCCGCTGGGGGAGTTGCACGGCGACGGTCTCTTCCTTGATCTCGGCGCGCGCCGGGAAATCGATCGCGTGCGCATTCGACACGTCGGAACTCAGCCCAGTTACGCCGTCGATGTCGTCGCGGTCGCGCTGCTCAGCCGCGAACCGCGCTCGAGTCTGCCGCCGGGTCTGCGCACGACCGCGACCGGCGAGTGGGAGTGGGCCGATTGGCGCGCGGGAGTCGAAGCCGAGATCGCGCCGGCGGGCCGCGCACCGAAGAAACCCTCGCCCGAAGGATTCGAGCGCGATCTGCGGCTTGGCGGCGAATCGGTCGCCGCGGTCTGGCTCAACGACACGACGCCCGCCAAGAATCCCACACGCTGGGACTTCCTGCCGATCGTCGTCGCCGCAGCGCTCGCGCCCTTCCTGGTCGCGATCCTGGCCGAGTGGCTTTCGGGCGGACGGCGAATCCGCGCGAAACTCGCGCTCGGTTTCGCGATCACCTCGGCCGTGCCGCTGCTCGTGTTGACGCTGCTCTTGGAAGCTTCTCTCGGACAGGAGCATGAAGCCTACGAGAAAGAACGCGTCGAGAATCTGCTGACGCGCGCGCAAGTCGACCTCGAGCGCGAGGAACGCGAACTCGAACAGGAGGCGAAGCGGCTGCTCGGCATCGGCCAGCTTGTTTCGAAGCAGGAAAACCACTTCCCGGCTTCGAGCGAAGAACTGTCGAGCGGCCGTTGGTGGGGCGAGGGGGAGCCCAGCGTCGTGCGCCTGTTCGAGTACATCGAGCCCGGCGGAGAGCGTGTGCGCATCGGCAGCGGACCCGGCTGGCGCCAGATTCCCAGGTCATTTTCGCCTCCGGCCTCGGGCCTCGCGCGTCCGTGGGGGCAGCTCGTCGTTTGCGGCGTTGCGCAAACGGCCAGCGGCGCCGAACGGCCGATGCTCGTCATCGTCGCGCGGCCCACTCGACTTGCCGCGCTTACCAAGTTGGACCTGAGATTGATCGGCGCGGAGCGCGATCCGGCGCCCAAGCTCGCGGAACTCGATCCCATGACGCCGCGCGAAGTGCGCCGCGGTCTGTTCGCACGCGACGGCACTTTGTCCGCGGTGCTCGTGGCTCAGGGCCGCGAGCGCGGCGTGCCGTTGTTCGGCGGATATTCGCTCAATGAACTCCTGCTCGCGGCCGGATTGACCGCGCTGTTCACGGCGACGCTGTTCGCCGGCATCCTCACCGGCCACATCGTCGTTCCGATCGAGCGACTCGACCGTGCCGTGCGCGAGGGCCGCACGAATTTGCTGCCCAGCGAAGTCGAAGTCGAAGATGAGGTCGGCCACCTGACCGGCGCGGTGCAGTCGTTCGCGGCTTTGCTCGAACATCGCGTGCGACAGTTGGAACTGCTGCGAACGGCTCAGGAGGATCTGTCGAGTCACCTGGACGTCGAACTAGCGCGCGAGGCGGTGCTGGAGTTTTTCCAGACTCACACCCAGGCCGCGACGCTGTGGCTGGCCTGGTCCGGCGAGACCGGTGAAGAGGGACGTTTGTT
Source organism: Planctomycetota bacterium (assembly GCA_043760765.1). Classification (GTDB taxonomy): domain Bacteria; phylum Planctomycetota; class UBA1135; order UBA1135; genus JADJQU01. The sequence goes on from JAYUOR010000809.1 coordinate 1,863, forward strand.
CGCGCGGAAGGGACGCAATTCCGCCGTGCCGGACGGCGCGCGGCACTTCGAGCGCGTGTTGGTCTCCACCGAGCTCCTCGATCTCGGCGGGGCGGAACTGTCGACGCTCAGTGCGGAGGACCGCGCGTTGCTCGGCCCGCTCGAGCGCGTGCTCTCACTGCCCTTGCTCGCCGGTGGCGAATGCCGCGGCGGCATCGTGATCGCGCTCGAGAAACTCGATCAGAAGATTGACCTCGCGTTCCTGCGAACCGCGGCCAGTCAGGCGGCGATCGTGCTCGAGAATGCGCGCCTCTATCACCAGGCGGTCACGGATTCGGTCACCGGGTTCCTTTCCGAGCCCGGCTTCAAGCAGCGATTCAGCGAAGAAATTCAGCGTTGCGAAGGGCGCGAGGACGCCGGCGTGCTCGTCGTCCAGGTGCGCATCACAGGCCTGCCCGCGGACGACGCACGCGCCCACGCGCGCCTGCGCGAAGCCGCGCGCCGCATGCGACTTGCTGTCCGCGGACTGGCCGTCTTCGGCCGCTCCGGTTCCGCCGATCTGCACGTCGCCCTGCCTTGGAGTGGAGCGCGACCCGACTTCGCTGCGATCGAGGAGCGCGTCGTCGAGCGTGTGCGCCTGGGGGCCTGGCCCGATGGGGAGCTCGTGGATTCCATCTCCAGCGCCCGCGGGGCTTGGCCCGACGATGGCGCCAGCGGTCGATTGGTGCTGCACACGGTGGACGAGCGGGTCAGCCAAGCTCAGGCGCCGGTCACGACATCGACCTTGGCCAACGTGCAGGCGATGCTGCCGGTGGACTTCGTCGCGAAGAGTCCGCTGATGCTCGAACTGCTCGACACCGTTCGGCGAGTGGCGGAGCGCGAGGTGACGCTGCTAATCGCAGGGGAGACCGGGGTTGGGAAGGACCGCATCGCCAAGCTTGTCCACGAGTGGAGTCCACGCCGGGCGGGCCCCTTGGTGCACGTTCATTGTCCGTCCCTGTCCTCCAGCCTGATCGAGGACGAACTCTTTGGGCACGAAGTCGGCGCCTTCACCGGAGCTGCCTCCCGGCGCATGGGCCCCTTCGAATTCGCCCGTGGAGGGACGGTGGTCCTGGACGAAATCGCCGGCCTGCCGCAGGCGGGTCAGGTCGCTCTGCTTCGCGTCTTGGAGAACCGCGAGGTTCTGCCACTGGGGGCGACCATCCCGATCGCCTTGGATGTCCGCATCGTCGCCACGACTTCTGCGGACCTGTCCGCCGAAGTCGAACGCGGCCACTTCCGCAGCGATCTCTATTTCCGCCTGAACGTCGCCCAGGTTTCCGTTCCGCCTCTCCGGTTGCGCCGCCAGGACCTGTCAGGACTTGTCGAGGCGTACCTGCGCCGCCACAACGCCTCGGCCGCCCGGCCGGTCACCGGCGTCTCGCCGGAAGTTCTCGACCGCTTCTTCGACTACCCCTGGCCGGGCAACCTGCGGGAGCTGGAGAATGTGCTTTCGCGGGCTTTCATCCTGGGGGCTGGGGCCGAGCTATCCCTGGAGCACGTCGAGCTGCATTCCGACCCGACCGAATCGACCGGCGTGGAGCCTCGACCGATGAACGAACGGCAGGCCCAGGTACTGGAGACATTGGGTTTGGCGGCTCGGATCAGCTCGACTGCCTACGCCGAGCAGCACGGCATCTCCAGTCGCACCGGCCTGCGGGACCTGCTCGACCTTGTGGAACTGGGCTACCTGACGCGCGAAGGAACCAAGCGTGGTACCCGTTTCAGGCGGACCAGGAAGGCCTGGAATGCGGTTCATGGGCAATAGACGCACGTTTCTGTCTAAAAATGTCGAATAACAGCTGACTGTCGGAAAGCGATCGGCCACGGTGTGCCGCGAACTTCCTACCGCCAAAAATTACCTAAGTCGTTATCTAATTGAAGGTTGCGATCGAATCTTGAACTTTCGAGCGGCTGGGGTGCTGCCCGGCCCATCGATTGCGCAAGCGATCCTGTCCACGCGGCGTTCGATCGACGTGCGGATCAACCACCCGCGCCACACCCTTCGAGGTCCGCCATGAAGACTCCCAGCCTGATCAAGATCGTCCTCGGTGCGATGCTCCTGGCCTTGGCTCCCGTTCAATCGGTCAATGCAGAGCTGCCCGCCAAGCCGTCCGCCGCCGCCCTCGAACCGGGTGGGCGCGACTGGGTAGTCAAGGCGGAGAACAACATCTGCGGCCTCTCTGACGCGGCCCAGCTCTCCAATCCGGTCGTCGTCGACTTCCAGGTCCTGCTCGACGCGACCCCCGAATACAAGAAGATGAAGGACCAGAAGATCAGCGCGACCTCGCCCGAGGGAATCAAGCTCAATAACGAGGCGGTCAACCGGATCGCCACCCAGTGCGAGAGCATCAGGGCCTCGAACGGGTACTGCAGCGTGTGGAAAGAGATCAAGCACAAGGACGGCCGGGCGATCACGGATGTGACGGAGAAGGTCAAGGCGCTGCTCTAGGGCCCGTTCGGGTCCCAAATTTTCCACTCAGGTCCTGAGCCTTTCCTTCCCGGCGCGGAAAGTCGATCCACTCTGGGTGCCCCGGCCACCATCTATCCGCCGGCCCCTCTCAGCGTGTCCCAGCAAATCACCCGCGGGCTTTTCGTCTGCCTCGCCCTGCTCCCCCTCGGCTGCGTCGGCCCCGAAGAGTTCCGATCGGAACACCCTAAGCGCGAGCTGACCGCGGACGAGTTTCGCGAGCTGCTCGCCAAGGGCACGATCCAGCCTGCCGATGGCATGGGCGGCGGGGAGCCCTTCGACAACGTGGATCCAGGGATGGGCGACGAGGCTCCTGTCCAGTCGGGCACTGCGACGACCGCTCCTGCTGCCGGTCAAAATTCGCCCGCGGAGGGCGCGAGCGTGCCGCACAAGCTGACATCGCGCCCGTCTCCCCACGCCGGAACGCCGCCGGAAAACCCCTATCTGGTTTTTGGCGAGCGGATCAAGGTCAACCCCGACGGGACGGTGACCAAGCCGTACCCGATGCGCGTTGGAACCGGCGAGAAAATGAAGAAGCTGATCGAGGACTACGGCAACTTCCCGATGTGGGTTGGGCCGGCTGCGGGAACTCCAGCGGCGCCCTCGACACCGACCACGGTCAAGGTCGACCTGCTTGCGGGTTGGGACGTCGAACTCTATCAGGACATGCGCACCCAGGGCACGGAAGGGAAGGCAACCCCGCTCGCCGACTGGCTCGTGGTGACCACGGGGCAGGAATTGCTCTACGACGTCGAGGACTTCATCAACCTTTTTGCAGCGGGTGTCCCGCAAATCGAGATCGAAGCCAAGATCGTCGAGATCACTTTCAGCGACACGCTCGATGTCGGGGTCACGCCCGTCACGGGCAAGCCGATGTTCGACTTCAAGGGCGACGGCGGTTTCTTCAAGAGCTTCAACTCCTCGACACCGAACGGCGTCGACATCAACGAGGCCTTGCTGACGATTGGCGCCGTGCAAGACGGCATGGCGTTCAACGCGATCCTCGAGGCCATCGCCACCAACGACAACGTTTCGATCATCTCACGGCCCAAGATTGCAGTTCGCGAAGGTGGCCGCGCGGACATTTCAAACATCGAGAAAATCCCCTATCTGCTGCCAGGTACCATCAACGCAGGCAACGCCGGTTACGGTTCGACCGTCGCCTTCCAGGACGTCGGCGTGAAGCTCTACGTGGTGCCGCGCGTGATCGGGACGAAGACTGTTGCGCTGAACATTGACATCGAAGCCTCGACGCAGTCGGGTCGCGAGGTCCTGCTGGTAACCGGCGCAGGCGACGAAATCTCCGCGCCGCGTCTTTCGCAGCGCAGTGCGCGCACGGTGGTCTACCTGCAACCGGGCCAAGCCGTGATCTTGGGCGGCCTCGTGACTGAGCGAAACGTCGAATCCATTCGCAAGGTGCCGCTGCTCGGGGACATACCCGTTCTCCAGTACCTGTTCCGATCGAAGTTCACGCGCAAGGAACAGGCTAATGTCCTTTTCTTCATCCGCCCGCGCATCCTGCAGGGCGTCGACGTGCACCGCGAGTTCTAGACCGACCGACCGGTGCCAGGTACCGCTTCCGCCCGAGGGCGGACTTCGTCTGGGCAGTCAACAGCGCGGCTGTGGGGGCGCCTGGCATCGTTCCGGCTAGACTTCGCTGGGAAGAGCTCCAGGCTCCGGGCGT
>JAYUOR010000810.1:0-6034 GCA_043760765.1 Planctomycetota bacterium
GACGTAGCTCGCGCGGAATTTGAGTCTGCGATTGCGCCGACATCGAGGGCGGGTTTTCCGCCGGAGCTTCGATCGACGGGTGAAACGGCCCAGTACCAACTGCCCAGCGCCGCAAGGAGCAACACAACCAGCAGGCCCAGACCCAGAGTGGCACTACTCGTTGAATTTGCAGCCTTGCTCAAGCCTGAAGTCTACCCCTCCCCCTGTGGCGTTTGTCAAGCATTGAGGTGGGTACTTTTCAAGAACGCACTCTCGCGCGAGCAAGCCGGCCATGGAAATCACGCGTGAATTGTCCGCTGGTCGGTCCTGCCCTGAGCCCGAGGCCGTGCCAACGGCTGGATCGAATGGCTGGTCCGAATGCGCCGCGCCATTCCGCATGCCCCAGTTCCTGACGATCCACCCGCGAGGCAAGTTGAACGCGGCACCGGCCGGCTTTTTCATCGGCAGCGACTTCATGATGGATCTCAAAGCGATCATTCAACTGACCGACCTTCAAGGCGAGCGCTGCATCTCCATCGGCGAATGAGAGACTCTTCCACACACGTGGCTCTGGTCTTCGGTTGGATCCTGCTGGCGATTTTTCTGGGGTCGTCGAACCCGAGCAACCTGTCGGTTCGCTGCGCTCGGGAGGAGTGTTCCTGATCGTTCACTCCAACCGCGAGTTCATCATCGATTCATTGAGCATCCGCGGGATGATCGGTGTGGAGGGCATGAGAGTCCTGCGCGAGCGCTGGATCGCGGGCGCGGTGCGCAAGACGGGTTTGCAGTAGTTGTCAGTGACGGCGGCAGCGGTCGCGGGACGTCGCGTTCCGATAGGCCGGAGAGCCGGTACGATGCGAGACGAATGGGACGTTGCCTGCATTACCGGGATGGTCCGGGCCCATGCGCTCTCTCTCCAAAGAAGGGGTTGTTGTCGTCCCGCGCAGACCAACATGCGGTGGAAAATATTCCGTCACGACCGTACGGGCAGGCCAGCGCCTGTGAAGGGGTGCCGTCTGAATTCTCCCGCTCCTGCTGCGCTGCGCGGAAGCCCTCGACACCCCCGCCGCCAAAGCTCGATCCACGGAAACCAGACCTACCAGTCGATCCATGGCCCACCCGCCGCGGGGCTGCGGCCATCCTCGTGAGTTGGGGCGCTTGGACTTCCTATACTCAGCTACGGGGGCGTGGGGACGCCAACGTAGCCTACCGGGCAGTCTCGGCTCGGCCCACCTTCGGCCTCTGGAACCCGCATGAGATCCTCCGCAGATCTTCCATGCGAAGAGGGGTCCGCGCGATCAACCTAGCTCCGCCACGCGTTCCGCGCGTTGAGCGTCAACTTCAGAACCGACAGCTCGCAGCTTCAAATCCTGCTTGGCGCACCAGCGGGAGGTTGCCCGTCCAGCGCCCCCTCCGTAGCGTGTCATTGATGTCCCAATCCCCTGACGAGCCGCGATTGGGTCCCTACACCCTGCTCGCCAAACTTGGCCAGGGCGGCATGGGCGAGGTACACCTCGCCAGCGACTCGCGACTTGATCGCAAGGTCGCGATCAAGCTCCTGCCCGAGGAGCTGCGCGCGGATCCGGCGCGACGGGCGCGATTCTTGCGCGAGGCGCGGGCCGCTGCGCAGCTCAGCCATCCGAACATCACGCAGATCTTCGAGGTCGGCGAAGTCGACGGGCGCGACTTCATCGCCTTCGAACTGGTCGAGGGACGCACGCTGCACGAGCACATCGCCGAGCGCCCGCTCGGGCTCGCGGAAATCATCGACCTCGCCCTGCCGCTCGCCGACGCGATCGCCTATGCGCACGAACGCGGGATCGTGCACCGCGACCTCAAGCCAGCCAACGTGATGGTCACGCAGCGCGGCCACCCCAAGTTGCTCGACTTCGGGCTGGCGAAGATCCTTCACGAAGGCTCGGAGGTCGAGCCGGGGAAGAAGTCCACGACCCTCACGCTGCAGGGCGCGATCTTCGGCACACCCGATGCGATGTCGCCCGAGCAGGCGCAGGGAAAGTCGGTCGACTCGCGCAGCGACATTTTCTCCTTCGGAAGCCTGCTGTACGAGATGGCCACAGGACAGGCGGCTTTCCGCGGCGCCTCCGTCATGGATGTGATGTACGCCGTGATCCATCGCGAGCCCGATCCGCTCGGCCGCCTTCGCTCGGATCTGCCGGCGGAGTTCGTCGCCTGCGTGTCGAAGGCGCTGCGCAAGGATCCACGCGAGCGCTACCAGACGATGAACGACCTGGCGGCGGATCTGCGCCATTTCAAACTCGCGACCGATAGCGGAATCGTGCCGCCAACGGCGGCTCGTCCTGTGCGGCGGATCGCGATCGCTGCGGCCGTGCTCGCTGTGCTCGCGATCGGCGGTTGGCTTGGCTGGCGAGCGACGCACCCAGGGACAGTGGGCGTGCCGGCCACCAAAGAGCGCCGCGCCCTCGCCGTGCTGCCCTTCACGAACCTCGGCGGCTCGGCCGACGATGCGACCTTTTCCGCTGGGCTGCACAGCGACGTGCTGACGCGTCTGGCGAAGATCGGCTCGCTCAAGATCATCGCGCGAACCTCGGTGCTCGAGTATGCCGCGACGCAGAAGCCCTTGCGCGAGATCGGGCACGAACTCGGTGTGAGCGCGATCCTCTCCGGTGAGTTGCAGCGTTCGGGCAATGCGCTGCGCCTCAACCTCACGCTGCACGACGCGGCGAGCGAGGACAGCCTGTGGGCAGAGACCTACAACCGCGAACTCTCGAGCAGGGATCTGTTCTCGGTGCAAAGCGATATCGCCGAGGCCGTCGCGCACGCCCTGGAAGCGCGGCTCTCCCCCGCGGACAAGAAACAATTGCGCAGCGTCCCGACGACGAACGACGCGGCCTATGCCGCGTACTTGACCGGCATCGCGATGCGCGACGAGTACGAGGGCAAGTGGCAAAAGGTCATCGACAGCCTGGAAGCGTGTGTTGCTCTCGACCCTGGTTTCGCGCTCGCCTGGGCGGGCCTCGCGGAAGCGCGCGGATCGCGCTACTGGGGGAAGGACCCGACGAATGCGGCACTGCTGGCGTCGGCCTTCGACGCCGCGCGACGCTCGCTCGCGATCGATCCAGATCTACCGGAGGGCCATCTGCGCCTGGGTGCCTGCCACTACTACAACCGCGATTACGAGGCCGCGGAGCGCGAGTACGAGATCGCCGAGCGCGACCTGCCGAACTCGGCCGAAGTACTGTTCGTCCGATCGAGCTTGTACCGGCGCACCGGCCGCTGGCAGGAGTCCTTGGACGCGGGCCTGCGCGCGGTCGAACTCTCGCCCCGCGAAGAAACGATGCGCTGGAGCATGGCCATGACGTTGGCGTTCCTCGGCCGATACGACGAAGCCACGCGGCAGATGGATTTGTGTCGAGCGTCGAGCGGGATCAAGGTGGCGGAGATCTACGAGTGGATCGTCGTGACCAACCGCGATGGGAGCGTCCCCGCCATAGCCTTCGAACCATCGGCGAGTCCGAATGGTCTGGACGCGGAAGACTTCGTGCTGCGCTGGCGGCTGCGAATCATGACGCGGGATGCGTCCAAGGCGCGCTCGGACTTGGAGTCGGCTCCTGCGCTGCTCAATTATCAATGGCACAACTACCCGAGCGCGCTGCTGGTAGCGATCGCAGCCGAACTCGATGGCGACAACGTGACTGCGCAGCTACAGTACGAGGCGGCCCGCACCACCGCGCTCGCGGAAATCCAGGCACACCCCAGCGATGCCCGCTTGCATGCGCCGCTCGCACTGGCGCTGGCCGGCTTGGGCCAACGCAAAGAGGCGCTGCAGGAAGCGAAGCGCGCCACGGAACTCCTGCCGATCGAGCGCGACAGCATCGTCGGCAGCGCCCTGCTGCTCGATCGCTTCTACACCGAGCTGCGCGTGGGCGCGCTCGACGAGGCCGTGCGCTCGCTCGACAATTACCTCGCGCATCCGGCCCTCTTCTCACTGCGCGTGCTGATGCTCGATCCGCGACTCGACGTGCTGAAGGGTCATGCCGGCTTCGAGGACCTGCGCCGGCGCCGGAGTGCGCCCTGAACCTCAGGTAAGGCAGCAACGCATGAAATGCGTTCGGCGATACTCAGCCTGCGAGGCTGATCGCACACGAGGGATGGTCGACGTCGCGATTGTCCTGGATCTGTCCTGACGGTACGCGGCCCTCACGCGCGCAGAACTCGCGCTCAGCTCGTCATACCCTGGATGCGATCCCACTCGCGTCGGATCTGGGTCTCGTCCTCTGCGGATAGATGGGATGAGAAGGTCGGCCTCCGCGCGAGGTCGAGCTGACGCTGCCTCAGTGGTAGGAAGGGGATGTGTTGCAACCCCAAACCACAAGGAGGCCGACCCTGAAGCAATCTACTCCCGCGACCACAGTTCCGACCACTGCGCGAGCCACGCGCCCGAGCTCGACGAAGAAAACCTCGAAGAAAGAGGCTTCGACGCCTCCGCCGTCGTCCACGAGTGCGCTGACGTCGCTCACCGTCGGACTCGATCTGGGCGACCGTCACTCGCACTTCTGCGTGCTGGATGCCGGCGGTGTGCCGCACGAGCAAGGCAAGGTCGCGATGTTTGCCAAGGACCTGACCGCGTTTTTCGACCGCCTCGGGCCGGCGCGCCTGGTCCTGGAAGTCGGCGGGCAGTCACCCTGGGTCAGCCGTCTGGCGCAGACGGCCGGACTGGAGGTGATCGTTGCCAACCCTCGCCGCGTACAGTTGATCACGCGCAACGAGCGCAAGAATGACCGCACGGACGCCGAGCTGCTCGCGCGACTTGGTCGGGTCGATCCCAAGCTGCTCTCGCCAGTGCAACACCGTTCGGCGCAGTGCCAGGCCGACCTGGCGGTGAACCGCGCGCGCGACGTCGCGGTCGCGTCACGCACGGCGCTGATCAACCACGTGCGCGGTGCGAGCAAGTCGTACGCGCAGCGCTTGCCGACATGCTCGGCCGATAGTTTTCACAAGCGAGTCCTGACGCATCTGCCCGTGGATCTCGTGCCCGCGCTGACGCCGATCGTGGAGCTGATTGGTCAAGTCACAGACCAGATCAGAAACTTTGACGCGCGGATCGAACAGCTGGCGGATGAGCGTTATCCCGCGACGAAGCTGTTGCGCCATGTGAGCGGCGTGGGGCCCGTGACCGCGCTGACGTACGTGCTGACCTTGGACAATCCTGCGCGCGTATCGCACTCACGGCAGGTTGGTCCGTACATCGGCCTAGTGCCGCGCACACACGATTCGGGCGCGAGTACGCCGCAACTGCGCATCACCAAAGCCGGTGATCCCGCGCTGCGCCGTCTGCTGGTGATCGCGGCGAACTACATCTTGGGCCCGTTCGGTCCAGACTGCGATCTGCGACGCTTCGGCCAAAAGCTTGCGGCGCAGGGCGGCAAGAATGGCCGCAAGCGAGCGAAGGTCGCGGTCGCGCGCAAGCTGGCGGTTCTGCTGCATCACCTGTGGAAGACGGGCGAGGTGTACGACCCGTTGCACCTGGCCAAGAAGCGCGCTGAGGTCGTGCTGGCCTGATCCGCGCTCGCTCTCGAACGACTGCTCTGCGCTCTCAAACAACTCGAATCACGTATCGCTCCCAACTTGTGTACCGCCCGTTCGGGTGACTGCGCGGACTTCCTTGTGCCTCGAGCACGCCGGATAGATTGCAGCACCTGACCGGACGGACCCCCTCATGCACCGCGCCCACCGTGGCGCCTCGACGAGTGCGAATGGAAGCCAGCGGAACACAAGCTGGGAGCGTGCGTCCCTCGAACCATTCAGCGCAGGTCACGACCGGCCACAAAATCACGATTTCCCTTTGACTGCTAGGTACCTTCTCATGGAAGAAAGTCCAAGCCCCTGATCACGCCGTCACGCTAGGCCTGGAACAAGCTCTTGCGGCGCGTTGATCTGCCAATAAAAGCTCGAAATGCCCTGGTTTTCTGCGTAGGACGAGGTTGTTCAAGCCCGACGTCCACGCATCACCAAGGTCATTTCGAGTGAAGCTCCAAGATAGAGATCGGCTGTCCGAACGCAAGTCCCGAATCGA
>JAYUOR010000811.1:0-6033 GCA_043760765.1 Planctomycetota bacterium
AAGGCCTGCACCTCGGCCGTCGCCATCCAGTTCTCGAGCTTGTGGCACCAGCCGCACCAGGGCGCGCCGAAGGTCAGGAAGACGCGTTTGTGCTCGCTCGCGGCGCGGGACTGAGCGTCGGCGAGCAGGTCGCCAGCCTTGAGGTACTGCGCTTGATTTTTCTTCAGGAAGCCGAGCACTTTTGCCGGATCGTGCGCGCTGATCGCCGGATCCTCGAGCACACCTGTTTCCTGATTGGCGAGCACCTTGCCGGACTCATCGAGCACGGTCAGGTACGGCACGCCGGTCTTCAGATCGGCTCCGTAGTACGCCGCCAGTTCCGTGTTCTTGTCCCACTTGCCGATGTCGACGTAGACGACGTCGTACTCGTACATCAGTTCCTTCGAGATCTCCCTGTCCGACTTGTAGAGGCCGTGCAGCTTGATGCACCAGCCGCACCAATTCGCGCCCCATTGCAAGAGCACGCGGCGATGGTTGGCCGAGGCGCGCTCAAGTGCCGCGGCGATGTCCGCTTTCGCGTCGGCAACCTCGTTGTAGACCGTGGGCTTTTCCGCCTTGGCCGGTTTTTCCTGCGTGGCCAGCGGAATCGCGGACCCGGGCACGACTGCCGCAGGTGTCGCGGGAGTCGTCGTGACTGCGCCCGCGCCAGTCGAGGCGGACAGCGGTGCCTGAGCGGATCCAGACGCCGGAACGGACGCGCGAGCAGGCGCCTGCGCAGGAGCGACCGCATTCGTCGAAGACGGGGCCTGGCACGAGAACAACAGCAGCGCAGCGAAGACAAACGGCTTCATGACGATTCCTCGGTGAATGGAAGTCAGGGATGATTCCGGCGCTGCGTCCCACGCCGCGCCGACTGATCAGCTCGGGAGCCTACCACTCCGCGCGGCAGGCAAACGTACGTTGTCAGTCAACTCAGTAGGGTACTCGCCGCGGGTTGACCTTCCAGACGCGGAAGGGGTCCTCGGCAAGCTCGGCCCGCGCGCGGGACAGCGGCAATTGGCGCTGTTCCAGCGGCAGGGTGATCTCCTTGTAGACGCGCGCGTCGTCAAAGCCCGCCGCGGCGGCATGTTGGCGAGTCGCGCAGTAGACGATGCGGTCGACGCGCGCCCACCAGGCCGCCGCGAGGCACATCGGACAAGGTTCGCAACTCGTGTAGAGCACTGCGCCCTTCAAGGCGTGAGTTCCGCTCTTCGCGCAGGCCGCGCGGATCGCGACCACCTCGGCGTGGGCCGTCGGGTCGCGATCGAGGGTCACCCGGTTCGTGCCCTGGCCGAGCAGTTCCTCGCCGCGGGCCACGAGCGCTCCGAACGGACCGCCCTCGGCCTGGGCGGATTCGGAGGCCAGGCGAACCGCGCGCGCGATCCATTCGTCGTCCTTCGAAGTCTTCATGCAAGACCATCCTGCCCTCGGGCATGTCTTGGGCATAGTCTCTGCGGTATGGACCGACATGAATTGCCCGCGTTGCCGCGCTCGAGGGACGACGACTACTCTGCGGCGCTGCTGCGCGAACGGCTCGAGATCGCGAGCCGCGCGGCGGGTCATGGACTCGCGCACATCGCAGGCCTAGCCGTCGATCCGCACAGTGCCCGCGGCAACGTCGAGAATATGATTGGCTTCGCGCAGGTGCCGCTCGGACTCGCCGGGCCGCTGTGTGTCGACACTTCTGCCGGCCTGCTCGAGGTCTTTGTGCCGATGGCGACGAACGAAGGCGCCTTGGTCGCATCGCACTCGCGCGGGATGCGCTTGCTCAATGCCGGCGGGGGAGCGCGCTCGCGCGTGGTGCACGAAGGTCTGACGCAGAATCCGATGCTCGCGTTCGACGACGCGGAAGCTGCGTTGCGCGCGGCGGAACTGGTTCCAGCGTTGTTGCCGCAGTGGCGTGCCGCGCTTGCAGAGCGCACGAATCACGGTGCGTTGAGCGGCGCGAAAGCGCAGATCATCGGTCGGCGACTGATCCTGCGCCTGGAGTTCACCACCGGCGACGCGATCGGCATCAACATGGCCGCGCAAGCCGCGGACCATTGCTCGCGCTCGCTCGCGCAAGTCAGCGGCGCGCGGCTGTGTTACGTGCACGGACAGGATGTCGAGAAACGCGCCAACGCCCGCGCGCTGATCGAAGGCCGCGGCCGCAGCGTGGTCGTCGATGCCACGATTCCGCGCGCCGTATTGGCGGGGCTCGCGCGCACCACACCCGAGGCGCTCGTCGATCTGCAGCGAAGTTACAGTGTCGGCTTCGCGCAATTGGGCACGCAGAACTGGCTGGTGCAGAGCGCCAATGGTCTCGCCGCGGTGCTGCTCGCCTGCGGTCAGGACGTCGCCTACCTGCCCGAATGCGCCACGGGATTCTTGGACCTCGACATGACAGCCGCCGGAGATCTCTACGCGAGCGCCACGTTGCCGTCGCTATTGGTCGGCACGGTCGGCGGCGGGTCGCAGAAAGGCACCGCCGCTGAGTGCCTGGCGATCCTGGGTTGCGCTGGCACCGGCCACGCGAACACCTTCGCCGAGATCCTGGGGGCCGTGGTGCTTGCCGGAGACCTCTCCCTGTTCGCGGCCTTCGCTTCCGACGAGTTCATCGCCGCGCACGAACGTCTGGGGCGCAATCGGCCCGCGCCGCGCACTTGAGTCCAGCGCTTCGGGAACCGCGCGTCGGGAAACGAAGCGGCGCACGCTTGTTACGCTGGGCAGCTCGGTGATCCGCGCTTGAACGCCAGTCTTCTCCTCGCCATCGCCACGCTCGCATTGGTCGTCGGGCCATTGCTCGAGCGCGCGGCCAAGGGCCAACCGCGCATTGCCGGTCTGGTCGATGGCCTCACGGTCGGCGGGATCGTCGTCGTCTCGCTGTTGCACCTTATGCCCGAGTCGGCGGCGCACCTGGGGCTGTGGGCGCCGCTGCTGCTCTTGATCGGCCTGTACCTGCCACTCGTCACCGAGCGCGCGCTGATCAATAGTTGGCAGGGCTGGCGGATCACGGTCGGCGCTTTGATCCTGGTCCTCTTCGTCGGGCACCTGCTGGTGGAAGGCGCGGCCTTGGCATCGACGGCGAGCGATGAACGGCTGGCGCTCGCCACCGTGCTGGTCGTCGCGGGCCACAACTTGCCGCTGGGTGTTCTGCTGTGGGGCCAGACGCGCCGGCGCTTCGGCCGGACGTGGTCCATGGTGGTGCTCGGCGCCGTGGCGGCGATCACTTGGTTCGGACCGCTGCTGCCGATCAGTTCGGTGACCTTCTCGGCCTGTTGCTCGGCGCTGCTCGCCGGTGGTCTGCTGCATCTTGTGCTGCAGCACGATGCCACTCCCGCCGCGCCCAAGGAGCGCGCCCTGCGCAATCTGTGGGGCTCGATCGGAGCGGTGGGGGCCTGCTGGATCCTGATCACGTACTTGGGTGTCGAAGAGGGCCACTCCGACCACGCCCACGGCGGCGCGCATCTGCCGATGGCGTTCCTGGATCTCTTTCTCGAAACAGCGCCACCGCTCTTGATCGGGGTGATCGGAGCGGGAGTCATCGAGGCCTTCCTGCCCGATGTCGCCATGCGCTGGCTCGCGCGCGGTTCGAGCTTCAGCCAAGCGCTGCGCGGCGTGCTGGTCGGCACCCCGATGCCGGTGTGCTCGTGCGGCGTGCTGCCGATCTATCGCGCGCTGATCGTGAAAGGTGTCCCGGCCACGGCCGCCATGGCGCTCTTGGTTTCAGCCCCGGAGATCGGGATCGATTCGCTGGTGCTCTCGCTGCCGCTGCTTGGCCTGAACACGACGCTTGCGCGCCTTGTTTGCGCGCTGATCCTGGCGCTCGCCATCGGTTGGTTCGTCGGGCGCCTCGCGCGGCAGGACCAGGCAGCGGTGCCGGAACTCCAGACTGCCGCGCGTCCGAACCCGGGGCTTGCCGGCATCGCGCGCGGCCTGTTCGAGACCTGGGGACACCTAGGCCCGTGGATTCTTCTCGGCCTGTTCGCGACGGTGTTCATCGAACCCTTCATGACGACGCAGGCGACCGCCTGGGTGCGATCGATCGCACCCTGGCAGCAGGTCATCGTGCTGACGCTGATCGGCATGCCCTCGTACATCTGCGCCACCGCGGCGACGCCCTTTGCCGCGCTGCTGCTCGTGAGCGGGTTCAGTCCCGGCGCTGTGCTGGCGTTTCTGCTCACCGGACCGGCGACCAACTGGACCACCTTCATGGCTCTGCGCAAGCTGCACTCGACGCGCGTGGCGGTCAGCTTTGCCCTGACGGCACTGCTTGTCACGTTTGCCTTGGGCGTCGCCGTCAATGCCATCCTTCCGGTCGGAGTCGCCGGGGCCGGCGGGGTCCTGGGGCATTCTGCCGGAGTACTGAACGTGATCTGCGCCAGTTTGCTGTGCGCTCTGACGATCTGGATCCTCGTCCGGGAGGGGCCGCGCGGATTCCTCTCGCAACTCTCGCCAGGCGCGGAGCCCCACGACCACTCCCATCCGCCGAGCCCCGGCCCCTCGGACGGCGGCGATTCGAGCGCAGCAGCACACGCCCACGTCCACGATTCACCCTGCGCAAAGTCGTGATCCCTAGTCTCTGCGGGCCGGTTTGCTTGACCCCTGGGGCGCGCTCGTTACCTTATTTGCCCTCCGGAGCTTCCGCGGCCCGTCATTCGACGGCTGCAGTCTCCGGAGATTCCATCCTAGGTCGGACCTCGCAGTCCGACTCGACTCCACGGCAGGAACAAGTCAATGGACTTCCTGCTGTTCTACGCCCCCTCGCACCCATGCCGCCCATCGTCATCACCCAGAGCCCCAAGAACACGTCGTCGACTGCCAAGCGGCTTTGCACCCACCGCAACATCGGCATCATGGCGCACATCGACGCCGGCAAGACGACGGTCACCGAGCGGATCCTCTTCCTGACCAAGAAGATCCACAAGATCGGAGAGGTCCACGACGGCGAGACGACCATGGACTACCTCGAGGAGGAGCGCAAACGCGGGATCACGATCCAGTCCGCGGCGACCAGCGCGGAATGGCGCGGTCACTCGATCAACATCATCGACACACCCGGACACGTGGACTTCACCGCGGAAGTCGAGCGCTCGCTGCGCGTGCTCGACGGCGCGGTCGCGGTCTTCGACGGCGTCAACGGCGTCGAAGCCCAATCCGAAACCGTCTGGCGCCAGGCCGACCGCTACAAGGTGCCGCGCCTGTGTTTCATCAACAAGCTCGACCGCACCGGCGCCGACTTCGTCTATTCGGTTCAGACCATCATCGACCGGCTCGGCGCGCGCCCGGTACCGATCCAGTTGCCGGTCGGACTGGAGCGCAACTTCCGCGGCATCGTCGACCTGATCACGATGCGCTACTACGAGTTCGTCGGCGACGACAACGAGCAAAAGACCAACGAAATGGACATCCCGGCCGAAGTCTTGGACGACGCGAAAGCCGCGCGTCACAAGATGCTCGAGGCCGCCGCGGAGAACGACGAGCAACTGCTCGACATGTTCGTCGAGGACAAGGAGATGCCCTCGGACATGGTGCTCGCCGCCCTGCGCCGCGCAACCATCGCGATGCAGATCACGCCAGTGGTCTGCGGTTCCGCGCTCAAGCACAAGGGCGTCAATTTCCTGCTCGACGCCGTGATCAATCTGCTGCCGCATCCGATGGACTTGCCGCCGATCACGGGCACGCTGCCGCGCTCGGACGACGAAGTGACGCGCAAGGTCGACGACACCGAGCCGATGTGCCTGCTCGCGTTCAAGACGATCGCCGAGCCGACCGGCGACTTGACCTTCGTGCGCGTCTACTCGGGCGTGCTGAGCGCCTCGACGCGCGTCATGAACCCGCGCACCGGCAAGAACGAGCGCATCGGCCGCATCGTGCGCATGCACGCCAACAAGCGCGATTCGATCGACGAATTGCGCTGCGGCGACATCGCGGCGGTCGTCGGTTTGAAGAACACCTACACGGGTGACACGCTCTGCGACGAGGACAAGCCGATCCAGCTTTCGAAGATTCAATTCCCCGAAGCCGTGATCGCGATGTCCTTGGAACCGAAGAAGTCGTCCGACCGCGACAAGC
>JAYUOR010000812.1:0-6028 GCA_043760765.1 Planctomycetota bacterium
GTCGAGCGCAATTCGGCGGCCGCGAGCGCAGGTCTGGTCGTGGGCGAGCGAATTGCTGCCGTCGCGGGAGTCGAGGTCGGCAGCGCCGAAGAACTGCGCAAGGCAGTTCGATCCCACCAACCGGGCGAGCAAGTCGAACTGCGCGTCCAGCGCGATCTCAACGTCGAACTCGCGCCGCGCCCGGGAAAGGCAGATGGCAACCGGGCAATCGCCGGTCAGGGCCTCGGTGCCTTCAACCCGCACGCACCCTCCCCGCACACCGAGAGCCCCGGCTTCGACGCTTTCGGCGGCCACGCAGGACCGCGGCCTCCTTCCCATCCAGGTGGCGCTGGTCAAGGTTTCCACACTGCACAACCCCTAGTTCCACACGACGAGGCCGACCAGGGCGGGCGCCAACAGGCGGAAGGCTTCCTGTGGCAACCCGAAGGACCGCAGGACGCGCCGCCTGGAGGTCAGTCAGGCAATCGCCCGCAGCCGAGGGAACGGGCGGCCCCGAGCCTGCCCAGGACCGAGCGGCCGAGTTCGCCGCGCGGCCCGAGGCTCGGGCGCAATTCCGCGGGTCAGGACCAGGTCGCGGCGGATCTGCTCGAGGAACTTCGCGCCCTGCGCGCCGAAGTTGCCGACCTGCGCCGCGAGATCGAGGGCCTGCGCGGGAAGGGCCGCTAGCCGGCCTTCTCTGGACTCCAGGCGTGCAGCAGCGGGGCCAATGCCTTGAGGCAGGCCTCGTTGCGCATCGCCGCGCGCTGACGTTCGGCCGCCCGCTCCTCTGTCATCAGCTTCAGTTGGCGGCCAACAAACGCTAGCACCCGCTCGCGCAGATCGGGGCGAGCGGCTGCGGCGCGCTCCAACATCGGGAGGAAGCGTGCACCGGCGCCGTCCGGCAGACCGTGACGGCGGCAGAGCTGGGCAAGTTTGAGTTTGGGATCGAAGGGGGGCATGGGATCGGCGGGGGACGTCTGCCGGTCCGGTGGGTTCTTTTCCTGTTCGGTTCTCCGGACGTAGGAAGCCTACCCCGGCCGCGGGACCCGAGCCGCCGCGCGCCGCGCAGGCGCAAGTTCCCGGTCGGGCTCGCAGGAACGCAGAATGCAGGCTGCCGATGTCCGAGCCTTCTCCCACTCCGTCCGAGGATCCCGCGCCGGAGCATCGCCGCCGATCGCGTTACAGCGGAAAGCATCCGCGCCAATTCGCGCAGAAGTACAAGGAACTCGATCCGCAGAAACACCCCGAGCTGATCGCCCATGTGCGTGCGCGCGGCGCCACGCCCGCGGGGCAGCACGTCCCGATCCTGGTCGACGAGATTCTCGCAGTCCTGCGTCCGACGCCCGGCGAGCGTGGCGTCGACGCGACGCTCGGATACGGAGGGCACGCCACGCGAATCCTTGAACGACTGCGGCCGGTCGGCCAGTTGCTGGCGCTCGATGCCGACAGCATCGAGCTCGCCAAGACCGAGGCGCGCCTGCGGGAAGCGGGGCACGTTGAACCAGCGCTCATTGTGCGTCGCACCAATTTCGCCAGCCTTTCCGGCACGCTGGACGAACTTGGCTGGAGTGACGGCGTCGATTTCCTGCTCGCCGATCTCGGCCTGTCCTCGATGCAGATCGACGACCCCGCGCGCGGATTCACGTTCAAGCATGACGGGCCGCTCGACATGCGCATGAACAGGAAGCGTGGAGTGTCGGCGGCGCAATTTCTCGCGCGCGTGAGCGTTGACGAGCGTGGAGATGTGCTGGACCAGAACGCCGACGAACCGCGCGCGCGATTGCTCGCGCAGGCGATCCTGGCGCGGCGTGGATCGATGACGAGCACACTCGACTTGGCGCGCGCGGTGCGCGAGACGCTCGAAACGAAGTGCGAGCCGGCGGTCTGCGAGCAGAGTGTCCGGCTGGTCTTCCAAGCCCTGCGCATTCAAGTCAACGACGAGTTCGGCGTGCTGGATCGGCTGCTCGAGCAATTGCCGGCTTGCCTGCGGCCGGGTGGCCGCGTCGCCATGGTGTCCTTCCATTCCGGGGAGGACCGGCGCATCAAGAAGTCCTTCGAGCGCGGGCATGAATCCGGCGTCTATGGGGCGCTCGCGGAAACGCCAATTCGGGCCTCCGCCGCCGAGCGCAAGGACAATCCGCGTTCCGCATCGGCAAAATTGCGCTGGGCGGTGCGTTCGGGGCTACTATGAACGTGCGGTTAGGAACCATGCCACCGACCTCCGAGAAAATTCGCATCCTGCACCTGGGCTCGGACCCGAGCGAATCGGCCCTGCTTTCGGCCGAACTCGAAGCCGAGGCGTTGGCATGCCTCGTGATCAGCGTGTCGACGGAGCGTGCGCTGCGCACAGCCCTCGAAAGCGGCGACATCGCGCTCGTTGTGGCTGACCTCCCGCTGCCTTGGGAGAGTGCCGGATCCTGTATGTCGGAGCTGCAGCGTGCGCGTCCAGAGTTGCAGATCCTGTTTCGCGCCGGTTCGACCGGCCATCGCACGGTTACGGAAAGCTCCTCGCAGACCGCACGCGCCGTGCGCGAGGCGCTCCTGCACCGTAGCGACATCGGACGCACGCCCGAGGAACAGCGCGCGCTGATCCAACGGGTGGTCCAGGGGCAGACCGCCCAATTGCGCCTGTCGCGCGGGGATTTCTGGGACTTCCAGGAGGCCATGCGCGACATCACTCGCAGCGCGGCGGAATTGCTCGACGTCGGCCGAGTGAGCTACTGGGAGGTCGATCCCACGACATCGAAGTTGAAGTGTCTGCAGCTTTTCGACCGCGAGCAGGGCGGCCATGCCGAGGTTACCGAGCTCGAGCTTGGCCCGCGCTACCTTGCTGCCTTGGAGGAGGCGATCTTCCTCGCCGCCGATGACGCGGCGCACGATCCGCGCACCAGCGAGTTCACCGCCGACTACCTTTCGAAGCTTGGGATCACGTCGATGCTCGACGCTCCGGTGCGCCGCGACGGCCGGATTGTCGGCGTGCTCTGCCACGAGCACATCGGGCCGGCCCGCCACTGGTCGGTGCTGGACCAATGTACCGCTGCTGCGATGGCCGACATCGTGGTGCGTGCGCTCGAAGTGCGCGATCGCCGACGAGCGGAGGCGCGAATGCGCGAAGCCGAAAAGTTCGAGGTCATCGGCCGGCTTGCGGGACGGCTGGCCCACGACTTCAACAACCTGTTGACGGTGATCCTGGGCAACGCCCAACTGGCACTCCAGCGGCAGCCCGCCGACTCCGCCGATCGCGACGGACTAGAACAGATCCTTCGCGCAAGCGAGGATGCGACCGGGGTCATCCGGCAACTTCTGGCCTATTCGCGCCACGAAATCGTGGTTCCCCGTGTGCTGGACCTGCGCGCGGAGGTCAGCTCGAGCGTGCCCATGATGCAGCGACTGCTCGGATCCGAGGTGTCCGTCCGATGCGAACTCGGCAACAAGCCGTGTTGGGTCGAGATCGATGCCACCCAGCTTCAACAGGTGTTGCTCAACTTGGCCGCGAACGCGCGCGACGCCATGCCGAACGGCGGAGTGCTGCATCTGACACTCTCTCTCGAGAGCTTGCCGGCGCGCGTGAAGGGCGAGCCGCCGCGCTCGTCGGTCTTGCTGCGAGTTCGCGACACGGGCGTTGGCATCGCGCCCGAGAACCTGCCGCGCATTTTCGAACCCTTCTTCACCACCAAGGAGGCCAAGCTCGGCACGGGCCTGGGGCTGGCTTCCGTTGCGGAAATCGTGCGCCGGGCCGGCGGCGAAGTCTCGGCTGAGAGCCGGCCTGGACAGGGCGCGACGTTCGACATCCGGCTGCCCGAAGTGACGGATCCCGCAGCGCGACGCGCGGGCTCGGTGCCGTCGAAGGCTGTGCCGCGGACGGTCAAGAACTTCAAGACCACGACCGCCTTGATCGTGCAATCCGATGCGTCCCTGCGCCGCGCGATGGCCAGTCAACTCGCGGAGAAGCAGATCGGAGTGCTCGAGGCCAGTGGGCCCGTCGAAGCGCTGGAGTGGCTGGCGCGCGGATCGCAATTCGACGCGGTGGTCACGGACTACGTGCTGCCCAAGATGGACGGTGTGCGCCTGATCGGCCATCTGAGGGACTTTCGCCCCAATCTCCCGGCCGTGCTCGTCGCCGAGGCCGGCCGCTGCAGCCAGATCGAATTGGAGGCACTGAAAAAATCAGGCGCCACGGAACTATTGGCAAAGCCGCTGACGCCTGGAGATCTGGCCGGTTCGCTGGCTCGCTTGCGCTAGCGTTCCGAAGATTCTTCGCCGCGGTCGCGGCGGACGATCACGCGCCGGCCGCGCAGTTTTGTTCCGCGCAGGGCCTGGATGATGTGGTCGGCGTGTTCGGTTGCGACCTCGACCAACGAGAATCGGTCCGCGATTTCGATCGCCCCGATCGAAGCGTTGGTCAGACCGGTCTCGTTGGTGATCGCGCCGACGAGGTCGCCGGGCCGTAGCGATTCGAAGCGGCCGGCGCCGACGAAGATGCGCACACTGTCGTGGCGTGGCGCGCGATCGCGTCCGCCGCTTTGGCGCTGCTGCGGCCGTTCGCGATTGTCCGGGCGTTGCTCGTGGCCCCAGGACGGACGCTCGTCCGCACCCGGGCGCTTGGGAGCCGCGCGCGGTTCGATGCTGACATCCTTCTCGTCGGCCTTCGCGCCGTTTTCGGCGTGACTGCCTTCGTGCGCGAGCTTGACGGCTGCCGCCGCCACGTCCATGGGATCGAGGTCGGTCGCGAGTTCGTTGACCAGGTCGCGATAGATGTCCAAGCCGCCGGCGACCACGGCTTCGCGCAGCGAGGCGCGCGTGAGTTCGAGGCGGCGATGGCGCAGGTCGGCCACGGTTGGAATGGTCGCGGCGATGATCTTCTGGCCGGTCGCCTGCTGGATGTTGCGCAAGAGCCGGTGTTCGCGCGGTTCGACGAAAGTGATCGCCACGCCCTCGCGGCCGGCGCGCCCCGTGCGTCCGATGCGGTGCACGTAGGCATCCGGCTCGGTCGGCACGTCGTAGTTGACCACGTGGCTGACGTGCTGGATGTCCAGGCCGCGGGCCGCGACATCGGTGGCGATCAGGAGATCGGCCATGCCCGTGCGGAAGCGGTGCATCACGCGATCGCGCTGTTCCTGCGCGAAGCCGCCGTGCAACGCCTCGGCACGGTAACCGCGCGAGTTCATCGCGTCGTACAACTGGTCGACTTCAAGACGCGTGCGACAGAACACGATCGCCGACGTCGGCGTCTCCATGTCGAGCACGCGGCCGAGCGCCACGGGCTTGTGCACGCGCGGCACGACGTAGGCCACCTGACGCACGCGCGGGACTTCGCCTGCCGGTGTGCGTTCGCGCGCGATGGCGATGCGCAACGGATCGTGCAGGTGACGTTCGCCGATCTCCAGGATGCGCGGGGCGAGCGTGGCCGAGAACAGCGCGGTCTGCCGTTGCGGGTTGGCCTTCGAGAGGATCTTGTCGAGGTCGTCGGCGAAGCCCATGTCGAGCATCTCGTCGGCCTCGTCGAGCACGAGCATCGTCAGTTCGTCGAGCACGATCGTTCCGCGCTCGAGGTGATCACAGGCGCGGCCGGGAGTCGCGACGACGATCTGGACGCCGCGATCGAGCGAGCGCAGCTGCAGACCGAACGATTGACCACCGTAGATCGGCAGCACCGTGGCGTGTCGCGCCTTGCCGTAGCGATGGATCGATTCGGCGACTTGCATCGCCAGCTCGCGCGTCGGCACCAGCACGAGCGCGCGCGGCCGATTGGGCTTAGGATTTCCATCGCAGCAGCGCTGGATCATCGGCAGCGCGAAGGCGGCCGTCTTGCCCGTGCCGGTGGCCGCTTGCCCGAGCAGGTCGCGACCCGCGATCAGCGGCGGAATCGCTTCGCGCTGGATTGGCGTGGGCTCCTCGTAGCCGAGGCTCGCGAGTGCGTTGAGCAGTTCGGGTGCGATCCCCAAGGCCGCAAATCCGCTGGTCTGACTCGGCTTCGTGTCGGGCAGTGTTTCGGACATCGATTCGTTGGCAGGCATGTTCATGATTCTGGATCCCCGTGGACAATCGC
>JAYUOR010000813.1:0-6018 GCA_043760765.1 Planctomycetota bacterium
GGCAAGCGCGCGCTGACGCCGGCGGATGTGGCGCGCATCCTGGCCAGCACGGATCGCAGCGAGGCCGGGCCGACCGCGCCGCCCGAAGGGCTCTATCTGGTCCGTGTGCGCTATCGCAGCGGTGTGTTCCTCGGTCGCGATCGGGGCGAACGCGGCGTGCCCGGGGTCTTTCCTTACTGAATTCTGACCCGGCCCGTGAATTTTCCGCCGACCCGCAGGTCGCTGGAAAGTCTTCCGGCGATTTGCCGTCCGGCCTGGACTTGACCTGGCCCGCGAGCCGATCCAAGGTGGATCTACCAGCGAGCGAGCCTGCGATCCTGCTTCCTGATCGACTGCCGTTCGGGGCGACCCGGGCCCCGGCTTCGAGCCTTTGCAAGACGGAGCGCCTGCTCAGCACGCGACGAACCGCTCCAGTGATTTCCGGCCAAGGAGTTTCAGGATGAAAACCCAAGTTTCCGTTGCGCGTCGCGCCTATCCCAACAGCGTGCGCGAGTCCGTCCAAGCCAAACTGCAGCTGCTGGCCAAGTACTTCGAGCGCATCGAGTCACTGCGCGCGGTGCTCGAGCGGGAACGCGAGGATCATCGAGTCGAACTGATCGTTCATGTGGGCCACGGCGCAACCTTGGTGGTCGAGTCCAAGGCCGCCTCGATGGACGCCGCTCTAGAAGACGCGATCCTGCGCATGAAGAGCCTGCTGACGCGCCACAAGCAGCGTCTGGTTCAGAGACACCGCCGCTCACGCAAGGAAGACGACTGAGCTTTCGGCGTTTCCTTCCCCGCGCGGCCCGAAGTCCGCGTGCGGGTCCGCCGTGAGCGTGGTAGCTTCTTTCACCATGCAGAGCCCTGAACGGATTGGCGCCGGACTCGCGAAAAAACTGAAATCCAAGTCTTGCAGTGTTTCCCTCGTGGCCACGACCAAGGAGGGCTGCCTGGGCGAGCTTGCGCAGTTGCTCGTCGAATCCGGAGGCCTGCTGCCGCGGCAGTTGGAAGCACTGCACGCCGCATTCCTCGAACGCGAGCGCCTGGCCTCGACCGGAGTCGGCGCGGGCGTCGCGATTCCGCACGTCAAGCTGGAGGGGCTCAAGGAAACGGCGCTCGTTTTCGGGGTGCACAAGGCCGGCGTCGAGTGGGCCGCAGTCGATGGCGAGCCGGCGCACTTGTTTTTCGCCGTCGTGCGCCCCGCCGCGGCCAGTGAACTGCACGATCCCAAGCGGCATTTGGAGTTGATGCAGTGGATCGCCCATCTGGCGCGTGCCAAGGACTTTTGCCGCTTCGCCTTGGCGGCGCGCACGCGAACTGAATTGTCGGACCTGATGCGCGAGATGGCGCCGGCCTGAGCGCCACTCACGCGGCCATGAAACGCTCGGCCGACGGTTGGGCCTCCAGGCAGAAATAATTTCAAGGCGTGCAGGATCCCGACGAAGTTTGCGGCAACGCGTTGATCGTCAACTCGCGTGGCATGCATGCCCGGCCGAGTCACGCGATCGCGCGCCTCGCGCTGGCCTTCCCCGGTGACGTTGAAGTCAGTTGCGAGGGCCGCAAGGCCAACGCCAAGAGCATCCTCGAATTGATGACGCTTTCCGCCGGGCACGGCTGCGTGCTCGAGTTCAAGGCGCGCGGTGAGGCGGCGGGGGACGTGATTCGTTCACTCGTGGGACTGGTCGAGGCGGGTTTTCAGGAGAGCGACTAAACCCCGACCGCGCGCCCGACCGAAAGCCTAGCCGCCACCGGGGAACTCCTCCCTGGGGCCGTGGCCCGCAAATCCGCAGAACGGAGGCGTGGACCGCGCAACCGGTTCCCTTCTGTGGGGTGCGGCTTGTTCCGTCGAACCAAGAGTGTCGTGGGTCTGGATCTGGGCAGCCAGGTCGTCAAGGCCATCGAGATCACCCTCGAAGGGCCCGAACCCGTCGTGACGGGTTTTGCACGCGTGGAGATCCCGCCCGGCGGTGATCGCATCCAGGCGCTGGCCGAAGTGTTCAAGCAGGGACGCTTCCGTTCCAAGAATGTCGTGACCGCTGTCTCGGGCCAGAACGTCGTCGTGCGCTACGTGAGCATGCCGAAGATGTCGGACTCCGAACTGCGCCAGGCGATCCGCATGGAAGCCGATCGCTACGTGCCGTTCGAACTCGACGAGACGACGCTCGACTGCCAACCGCTCAAGCGCAAGGCGCAGAAGTCGACGGACGACAATCCCAGCAGTGGCG
This sequence comes from Planctomycetota bacterium, assembly GCA_043760765.1. Classification (GTDB taxonomy): domain Bacteria; phylum Planctomycetota; class UBA1135; order UBA1135; genus JADJQU01. The sequence continues at coordinate 2,205 of JAYUOR010000813.1, forward strand.
ACACGATGTCGGTGCTGCTCGTCGCCTGTCGGACGCAGACGCTCGAAGACCAGATCAAGCAGGTCCTCTCGCAGGGCCTGACCACGGTTGCGATCGACGTCGATGCCTTCGCGCTGGCGAACGCGTGGGAATTGTGCGGCCTGCCCGAGGACGAACTCGAGCCCTCCGCCGAACCGCGCAGCGAAGAACGCGCCATCGCGCTGATCGATGTCGGCGCCACGCGCACTTCGATCAACGTGTTGTGCGGCGGCGAGACTTGCTTCAGCCGCGAGATCGGCATCGGTGGCCACGACATGACGCAAGCCGTCGCGCGCCGCCTGGGTGTCGAGGTCTTCGAAGCCGAAGCGATCAAGCGCAATCCCCAAGGCCAGGAGGTCGAGGTGACACGCGCGATCCAGCCGGTGCTCGAGGACCTGACCAGCGAAATTTCGCTCTCGCTCGATTACGTCGAGCACCACGAAGGTCTGCGCGTCGAAGAACTCCTGCTCTCCGGCGGCGGCGTGCTCGCTCCCGGCGCGCAAAGCTACATCGAACAAGCCACCGCTCGCACGACGCGCACTTGGAACCCGCTCGAGGGTCTGCGCATCGCGGTCGACCGCGTGGACGTGGAAGAACTGGAAGCCTGGGCACCGTCCCTGGTGGTTGCCGTCGGCCTTGCATCGAGGGTTCGCACAGCATGATCCGCATCAACCTGCTCCCCGAAGAGTACCGGCGCAAGAGCCGCACGCCGATCAAGCTGATGCTCACCGTCGCCGGTGTCGTCACGGTGAACGCCGGCCTCTTGTCGTGGTGGGGCTTCCTCGCCTTCGGCATCCAAGCCGAAATCGAGAGCGAGCACGCCGTGCTGCAGACCGAGAACGACGGCCTCACGCCGCAAGTGAACTTTCACAAAGCACTTGAGGGCGAGCGCCTGCGCTTCGCCTCGCGCGAAGCCGCGTTGGCCTCGATCACCAAGAGCCGCATCGGCTGGACGCGCAAGATCGACGAGCTGATCGATGTCGTCAACGACGGCGGCGAAGGTCGAAGGCACTTCGTCTGGCTCGACAATCTCACCGTCAGCCAACGCGCCGACGCGCGCGCGAAATCCGCCGGCACGGTCAAAGCCGACGGACACTCGGGTTCCAACGATTTCGCGCAAGTCGCGAACTTCCTGGAAGACCTGGAGCGATCTCCTTTCATTCAGGACTTCAATCCGCCGGCACCCCCCGAGGGCTCGCAGGCTCTGGCTGACAAGGAACTGGTCCCCGCGATCGTCTGGGCGTTCCCGGTTTCCCTGTCGCTCAAAGCCAAGGATGAACCGGTAGCTGCCAAGAAACCCGCCGCGAAGGCCGCGCCCGCAGCGGGTGCCACCACTGAACCTGCGGCTTCCGCGGAAGGTGCCAAGCAATGAACGAGAAACGCATTTTCACGTGGCTCCTTGGGGCCGGTGGGCTCGCCGTGATCGGTCTTGGTGCGATCGTCTACTACGAGTACGGCGCCATCGACGAATCGCGCGCAAGCGTGGCCGGCCTCAAAGTAAGCATAGATGCGGCGCGCAAGATCCTGACCGGGACCGGAGCGCTCGAACGCGAAGTGATCGTGCTGCGCGAGACCGACGAGGTCATCAAGGAAATCCTGCCCGACGAACAGGACGTCAACAATCTCGTGCGCGACCTCTCGCACTTCAAGGACGAGGCCGTCGTGCAGATCACGGGGCTCAAGAAAAAGGCCGCGGAGAGCGCGCGCAAGGAAAAGACCGACTTCGACAAGGTCGGATACCAGCTCAACTTGGAGGCGGACGCGTTTCAACTGCTGAGTTTCCTCGACAAGATCGAGAGCCACTCGCGCTTCATGCGCGTGCCGGAGTTCAAGCTCAGCGGGGCTCCGCGCCGCCAAGTCCAAGACACGGGCGTGCCACGCCACAAGATTTCGCTCGACGTCGAGACCTACGTGTACCGGCCGCAGTCCGGGCCCACGCCGGTCAAGATCGACGGCTACACGCGCAAACGCGAGCTGTTGCTGGGCGAGATCAATCGCCGCCGCCAGGCTCTGCAGGTTGCGTCCTACATTTATCGCGGTCAGCGCGGCCGCCGCGACCCGTGGGTTGACCCGCGCGTGTCCGCCCACTCCGAAGTGGAATCCATGCTCTCGGTCGACGAGCAGATTCGCATTGTCGACGACCTGGTCAATCGCACGCAGATCGTGCTCGGAATGTGGGACAGCGTGCAGCACGCCGAGTCGCTGATCGCCAAGATGCAGTTCCAGGCGCAGCTCGACGAGACCCTGGCCAAGCTCGACAGCGACGTGCGCGTCACGCTCAGCGAGGGAAACATCCGCTACGTCCCCTCGGACCGCCGCTTGCACAACGAGGTCGTCCTGCCGCTGAACGCACTGCACGAGGCGATGACCACGGATGAGCCCAATACAGGGCCTTCGCGGGAAGTGCTCAAGCAACTCGTCGAGACGATGCGCAAGAACATCAGCGACGAAGAATACGAGGAGGCGGCGATCAACTTCGACACGGTCGAGAGCCGGCTGGCCCAGCCGGAAGCCGATCCGCTACGCCAACCACTGGTCGTCGAGCTGCGTCGCCTAGACGGGCTGGCGAAGGATCTCGCCGACTTCGGGCGAATTCCAATGGACATTCAGGGCGTGGTGATCGGCGACGACACGCCGCCTGTCGCGCTGATCAATGACACAACATTGGGCGTGGGCGATCTGCTCGGCAAGGAACTCATCATCAAGTCGATCACGTCTGGGGCGATCGAGTTCGTTTTCCGTGGCATGGTTCTCGAGCGCAGGTTTTAGGAAGTGAAGGAAACACAGTCCCAGGTTGGTCTGGGCAGGAGCGTCATGAAAGAAATGAAGAAATTCTGTGCCTTGGGCGCACTGCTTATGGCGTTCGCGCCGTTGGCCGTTGCTCAAGGAACGACCGGCAAGGATGCGCGCATTTCACTGCGCTTCACGGACCGCAAGCTGTCCGATGTCGCGGAGTACTTGCGTGAGAAATCGAACTCGAACATCGTCGTGCTGGGCGAAGCGGCGGATACGGCGATCAGTCTTGAACTGACCGACGTGCCGTGGCGCGACGCGCTCGACGTCGCAGCCGAGGCCGCAAAATGCGTCATCGAAGAGCGTACCGGGGGAATCCTGGTGGTGCTCAAGCCGGTGCGCGTCACCTACGAGACGATTGGCGAGAAGGGCGCTGAGATCCGCGACGTGATCACTCTGATCGCGAAGTCGGCCGGGGCGAACATCGTCGTCGCTCCTGAGGTCAAGGGAATTCTGACCCTGCGGCTCAACAATGTGCCGTGGCGCGACGCGCTCGACGTCGCCGTCAAGACGCTTGGCTTCGTCGTGGTCGAGGAGACCCGCGGCATCCTGCGTGTCGTCGATCCTTCGACGCTGCAGTCGCAGATGGTGACCAAGAGCTACCAGCTGCGGTACATGCGCCCGAAGAGCCCCTTCAAGCCGTTGATCAAGTCGGAGTTCCTTCAGCCACTGGTCGTGCAGGCGACCCAGGGCGCCGGCAAGGACATCGCGCAGTCGTTCACGGTGCTCAAGGCGCTGCAAAAAGCGCTCTCCGCCGGCGGCGAGCTCGATTACATCGAGGCCCAGAACGTCATCATCGTGCGCGACACGGCGCAGATCCACGATCAGGTCCGCGACATGCTGATGAGGCTGGACATCGAACCGGCGCAGGTCTTTTGCGACGTGAAATTCGTCTCGACGCTCAACACCGACCTGCTCGACCTAGGCGTCGACTACGGCGACGGTGGCCCGCAGATCGGTATTTCCGGTGGCCAGATCCCGATCACGCTGCCCTTCGGATTGG
>JAYUOR010000814.1:0-2395 GCA_043760765.1 Planctomycetota bacterium
GGTCGAGTTCCGCGTACTGATGCGCGAGCGCGAATAGTTTCTGCAGGCCCGCTTCGAGTTCGTGGAACGTGTAGCGGTCGCGCTTCTTTTTCTCCGGCAGTTTCAATTCGAGCGCCTGCACGACATTCGAATCGTTGATCAGGAAGACCGGCGCGTCCGCGGCTTGCTTGGGGAAGTAGAGCGTGTCGAGCAGGAATTCGACCGCGCCATGCTTCTCGCCGGAGGCGTCCGTGTACGAGCGCCGGCCGCTGATGCGCAGCAAGCTGAAGTTCGCCAACGTCGACAGCGGTTTGAGCCTGCCGCCATCCTGCACGGTCAGGTTCCCGGCCAGTTCGATCGTGCGCGGCGTCCACTCCGATCGCGCTTCCTCTTGTTGCGCCGATGCAAGCGCACACAACATGAGCGCGCAACACACGCTCAGGCACTTGCGAATCCAGTGATTCATCGCAACGCTACCGAAGCGCGCAACGCAGCGCGCAGTTTGCGGCCGAAATGCAGCAACAATCCACAGGCGATCACGATGCACGCGTACAGCGGCAGACGATCGGCCGGATTGCGCACGACCGCGAGAGTCGAAAACAGCCGTGTGTCCGGGCCGGCGTCCTGCGGCCCCCAGGAGGCCTGATACACGACCATGCCTTGACTGCGCAGCGGCTCGTTCATCGATATGCGCAGCGCGCGTTCACTGCCCGATTCATTGACAGTGACATCGCTGGTGAACGAGCGCGGCGTCGACGTGCCCGGGTAATCGACCTTGGCAAAGTCCTCGAGCTTGATCTCGAACGGCAGCTTGTGGCGCTCGCGGCGCAAGTCGAAGCTGAACGTGCGCCCGGCGCACTTCGCGGTCCAGGGCTGGCCTTGCTCGCCCCACACGATCGCATCCTGCGCTTCGCCGGTCTTTCCGTCCGCGAGTCGCAGGTAGGCGCCGGCAATGTTGGTCTCGGCTTCTTTCGCCGGCTCTTCTTCGCTGAGGAAGTAGCCGTCGATCACGGGCACCTCGACCTTGAACATCGGCCCCTTGGGCAGTGCACGCGTGTTGCGCGCGTAGTGCGCGACCTCGAGCGAGAAAGGCAAGCCCTCGCCCACCAGGCGCACAGAGTTCGCGCCCCGCGACGGGACCAGCTTCTCCTGTGCTACGCGGTACTCGAAGAGTTCGCCCGAATCGCGATGTTCGACGATCGACAACTCGTAGCGGAAGGGATCGTTGAAGTAGTCGGCGCGCTGGCCTTCGAACAGCGTGATCTGTCCGTCGTTCGAGAAGCGCCATTTCACGAAGCCCGCGGCGAGCATCAAGAGAATGCCAAGGTGCGCGATCAGGATGCCCGCGGTGCGGCCGCTCTTTTTCAGGCGCAGCACGCCGCCGATCGTCAGATTCACGGCGAGGAGACTCAGGACAAGATTGGCTCCTGGCAAGGGCAGGCTGAATGGCCCGAAATCGTGCCGCAGCACGAAGGACTCGAAGTACTTGCGCTGCACTTCATAGAGGCCGCTGCGCGTCTGCTCCAACGTGCCGAGCCAGGTCAGCACGCCGAGTGTCGCCAAGAGACAGCACGAAAGTCCGAGCGAACTCAGCAGGCGAACGAGCGTGTCGAAGGCGCGGCGCATCGCTCAGACTTTCTTCTTCAGCGAGCTGCAGAACGCCACGAACGCTTCGCGCTGGGCCGATACGTCGGCGCGAGCGCCTGTGAGCTTGACGAACACCGAGCGCGACTCGAGCCGCGCCTGGACGCCGAGCAGCATGCGATCAGTGGATGTGTCGTCGAGCGTCACGAGCACGGTGTCGGCGCCGAACATCGCGATGCGCGGCGAGGCGTCGAGATCTTTCTGAGTCCAGGCCGGGATCTTGAGCTGACCGCACCAGCGATTGATGTTGGCCAGCGCCCCGCCGGCGTCACCGCCGAGCACGGTCACGTAGCACTCGGTGCCTGCCTTCTCGCCGATCTGGAAGTTGATCACGCGCAGGTCCGTTGGCGGGCGTTCGCTCCAGCCCGCCGGAGTCACGTAGGCGAATTCCGTGGCGCTCGCCGCGCTGGACATAAACGTTCCGAAACGTTCCGCGCTCGAGGCGAAAAGTCGCGGTTGCGCGGACTTCGAGTCGATGCGCTCTGGCGCGCCGATCTTGCGTTCGAAGCCGAGATCCTCCGACCGCGAACAGCCGCTCAGGCAGACCGCCAGAACTATCGCGCCGCAAGCTGCGGCGTACGACGATTTCTTGCTCGAGGACAACACCTGGCTTGCGCGCGCGGGCCATCCTTCCAAAGAAGCCCACGCTGCGTCGGCCCACCATCGGCAGCGCAGCGGTCAATCCTTGAGACGGTGCCCGGTGATCCACCGGCGTTTATTACGCGGCGCTTTCACGTCGCGGCGCAGCGAATCTGCTGCGCTGCGACGTGAA
>JAYUOR010000815.1:0-2394 GCA_043760765.1 Planctomycetota bacterium
GCGGCCTGCCTGGCCGCTGAGCACCATTTTCCGAGCGCGACGCGGCATCGCCGAAGCGCGCTCGGCCGCAGCAGGGACTTTTTCAACGGGCTGCTAGGCCGCTTGAATGCTCGGGCGGCCGGGATCCGACGACACGACTCGATTGCGGCCGGCCTGCTTGGCCAGATAGGTGCGTTCGTCGGCGGACTTGATCAGGCGATCGACGTTTGGAGCTGCGCGATCCAGTTCGGCGACGCCCAGCGAGAGCGTGACGCAGCGCTTGAAAGATCCGTGCACGATGACGTTCGCTTCACTGGCCAGGCGCATGCGCTCGGCAATCATCGCCGCTTTGGCGCTCGTCGCGCGCGGGCAGATGACCAGGAATTCCTCACCGCCGAGCCGGCAGACCAGTTCGGTGGCCCGAATGCAGCCCTGCAGGGAACGCGCCACTTCCTTCAACACGATGTCGCCGACGTCGTGCCCGTGCTCGTCGTTGACCAGCTTGAACCTGTCGATGTCGATCATGATGACGGACAACGGCGTGCCTTCGCGCAGCGAGTGAGCCAGCTCCTGATTCATGCGCTGGATCGCTTGCCGGCGATTGGGCAGTTCGGTCAAGGGATCGGTCAGCGACGTCAAGTGCAGCTTGCGATTGAGCACAGCGAGTTCCGCTGCCTGGCCCTTGTGCTGTTCGGCGATGGCCTTGAACTGTTCCTTCAAGGTGACGACCCGCTGCGCCGAACGGACGCGCGCCAGGAGGATGCGCGGATTGAGCGGCTTGGTCAGATACTCGTCGGCGCCGGCATCGAAGGCTTCGATGATGCGGGCTTCCTCTTCGCGGCCCGTCAGCAGGATGATCTGCAGGTGCTGACCTTCCTCGCTGCGTCGCAGCGAACGCACGAGTTCGATGCCGTCCATCTCCGGCATCATCCAGTCGGTCACGACCAAGTCCGGGAGGTGATCGAAGGCCAGCTTGAGGCCCTCGCGTCCATTCGCGGCGGAGAAGACTGTGTGGCCTTCCTTGGTCAGGTGGAACGAAATCAACTTGCGCGAGACCGGATCGTCCTCGACCACGAGCACGCGCATGGAAGCTGCGCTCTTCACTTCGCTGCGTGCGAAGCCGGTGCCGAGCAGGTTCGTCGCGGTCAGGCTCGGCGCCGTACCGACGACCGGCGGGCTCTTGGCGATCGGGGTATCCAGCCCGGGGGCCGCATCCGGATTGGGCATTGCCTCAGACGCGATTTCGACGCTGCGCTCGGCGCGCTGGGCGAGCTGATCCAGGTGCCCGGGCGTGGTCGTGCTGCTCGCCTCGATGTCCATGATCTTGCCCCACTCGCGCCAGTCGGATTCGACCTGGTTCCACAGCGCTGCGAATTCCTCGGGCGACAGCGAAAAACTCGATCGCAGGGCGGCGAGACGTTCGTTGCGAGCGCGACACATCGCGACCGAATCCTCATCGGTCGTCATCAGCGCGTCGGCAAGCGCGCGCGCGCCATGGAAAACCGCCACCAGTCGCGCGGCCATGGCATCGAGTTCCTCCTCAGAGCTGGACTCCGCGCACGCCAGGACCGCTTGCACGTAGTCGGCGGGCAGGTGCCAGTCTTCGAACATCGCCGCGCCCAGCTCGCCGTGGTCCAAACCAAAGGTCTCGCGTTCGATCTCCGCCAGGCGCAAGCTGTCCCCGTCGCGGACCTTGTCGAGCGCGGCTGCGTAGGACTCGGGATGGATGCTTGCCAGCGCCAGCCTGCCAATGCCGGCGAGCAGTCCGAAAGTGAACGCTTCGCTGGGCACCATGCGCGGCACGCGTGTCGCGAGCGCCTGTGCCGTGACCGCGATCGCGAGCGAGTGCGACCAATAGTGGTCGTAGTCGAAGTTGCGGCAACTCCCCGAACGATGACCGGAGACCAGTGTGAATCCAAGAGCCACGTTGCGAACGGTGCGCGCGCCCAGTCGCACGGCGGCTTGGTGCGCCGTGCGCGAGACTTCGACGCCCGAGTTCACGCTCGAGTTCGCCAGGCGCAGGATTCGCCCGGTCAGGGTCGGATCCGCTGCCAGCGTCTTGGACAGATCCGCAAGCGTGAAGTCATCGGTCTGGGTCTGCTGTAGCACCGAGAGGCCAACACCTGACGGCGAGGGCAGGCAGCCGGTCAATTTCAGTTCGTCGAATTGTTTCTGAAACATGGTCGATGGGCGGGACGAGACGGGGCACGGAGAACGTCCCGGTATCGGCCCTGGACTACCCAGGACTTGGGGCCATCTCGGGTGAAGCCCAGAGCTCCAGCAGGAGGGCCCCAAGCGCGCATTCCGCTGCGATGAAAATGACGTTGCCGCTGATCAGCCGGGTGGCCAGGGCGTCGCCGAGCAGCGCAGGAGACGTGCCGGCGACCAGCGCCATCGAGCCGAAAAGCAGGCCTT
>JAYUOR010000816.1:0-6008 GCA_043760765.1 Planctomycetota bacterium
CGGGTCATCCGGCAAGGTTCCTTGCTGGAACCCCAAGGCCCTGAGCCGATCGCCTAGGATGTGAAACTCAATGTAGGTGGCTGCTTCAACCGCAAGATCTACATCGAACGTTGGTCTCACGGTCTGCGCGGCCGAATCTGTGATCAAGAACCCCGCCGCGCACCCTCCTACTATGGTGAGCTCGTCTGACATGGTGACAAGCTCAGCAAACGCGCGTTCGACTTGAGAGCGATTGGGATCACTTGCGCGCGTCATCCTCAATCCTGTTTTGGAGCTCGACCATGGCAAGCTTGCGTTCCCTCGCTCCTCCGCACCGAAGCGCATCGACTAGAGCAAGCAGTTCGTAGAGCTTGGGATTGCGGCGCGCGACTTCGGGCACCGTCCGGTAGAGAGGCTCAATCGCTTGCCCTCGCACGGTGCCCTCTGCATCTGGCCAGACGAGTGGAAGCTCGCCGTCCTGCTGGAGAAGGCTGTTCAAGGGGGGCGCGCTGTGAGCTGTCGGCATCCCCCTCACCACCTTGCCCGGGACCGCAAAGAATGCATGCCGAACTCCGTGCTCCAGGAACTGTAAGAGTGCTCTAGAGTTCGCCGTTGGCTTGGATCGTCGGTCCGCCCCCGCACGCAGCAACCCCGCATCCACTGCCCTGTGGGCAGCCTGGTGGGCCTCGGAAGCACTGAGACCGATCGAGCTGGCGAGTTCCGCATAGGTGCGGTCCTTGCCGCTATCGGAGGCCAGTTCCAGTGTCAGAAGTAGGTCTAAGGGTTTCAAGGGCATGGGTCTACGCTATTCGCGAATAGCGAATATGTCAAGGATCTCGGTCGGGAGAGGCCCTGTCTTGAGGGGAAGCTCTCAAGGGTGGTTGGGATCCCGGAAGCGTCCAAGCGCAACCCCTTGCAGATCCAAGGCTTGTGCCGCGATAGGTGGAACTACAGGCTCCTTCGTGCAGGTTGCCCGGTCAGGTCATATATTTCACATCTATGAAATATTTCATGGATGTGAAATCCATTAGCCGATAGGCTCTCCACAATGGAACGGGGAGCAGGAACACCGGCCGAGCAACCGGGGAAGCGCTTGGAAGATGCGATTCTCGATTCCCTTTCCCAGGCGTTCAGTGCAGCCGGTGCCGAGCTCATTCAGAAGGCCCCGACGGGTCGCTCGGAGACAGACCTCGTCGTGCAATGGGGTGCGACGACCTACGCACTTGAAATGAAGATTGCGCGACAGCCAAACGCCGAGCAGCTCGAAGGAGTGCTCGCAGCGACGATCCTGCAGGCACGCCGGTTCGCCCACCAGATCAACGGAAGACCACTGCCTGTGATCTGTGTCGAGCGCCTGACTGACCGGAAGCTGACCGCGATTCGATCCTACGTCGAGCAGATGGCGCCCGATGCCGACTGGGGAGCCATAGACCTTCGCGGACGCCGGCACTTCAGCGGGGCCAATTTGGAGCAACTGACAGCGCCCGGCCGCACAGTTCCCCGTGCGGAACGTGCATCGCGGTCATCGTTCAATCTGTTCACGGACCTCGGTCAGTGGATGGCCAAGGTGCTGCTCGCTCCGCGATTGGATCCAGAGATGCTGGCTGCACCACGCGAGCAAATTCGCAATGCGCTCCATCTCGCTCTCGTCGCAGATGTTTCTGCGCCGACTTCGGCGCGCTGGGTTCAGCACATGCGCGCACAAGGATTCATCGAACAGGCCGATGATGGGCTGAGGCTTGTGCAACGACGCGCGTTCTTCGAGCAGTGGCGGCGCGCGCTCAGTCGCCCCCGACGCGAAATCCAAACTAGATTCTTGCTCCCCGGAAAATCGCCGACCGAGCGACTGAACTTCACTGTCGGTAGAGAGACATACAATGCCATAGAGCCGTTCAACCCCGACCGTCCCCGCCCCTATCCCGGCGCGATCGTTTGGAAGCATGGGCCGAGGATGTGCATGGGAATGTTCGAAGCGGCGACAGGGCACGGTGTGGCGTTCGTCCATGGCGCTCCGACGCATCTGTATTTGGAATCGATTTCTGAGGAGACACTGCGGGGAGTTGATCTCGTGCAGGTGCAGCGCGGGGAACGATCCAGTGTCGTCGTGGTTGAACCGCGCTATCCCGAGAGCACCTTTCGTGCATCGGTGATCGCGCAACGACGAGATGGGAACAAGGTCCCGGTCGCCGATGTCCTTCAGACGTGGCTGGAGATCGCAGAGCATCCAGCGCGCGGGCGAGAAGACGCCGATGAAATCGAGCGACGGATCATCGCCCCATGGCTCCTGAGGGAAGATGCACGTGACACCGCTCGATGAGAAGGAAGCGTTCGTCCGGATTGCGCGTGCGATCACGCCGGTGCGCGACCAACTCATCGTCATTGGCGGTTGGGCTCACCAGCTCCACCAGTATGTTGATCTTGCGCAGCCGCTCGGCTTCCAGCCGCTGAGAACATCCGATGTGGATCTGGCGACGCCTTCGTCAAATACAATGGGAGCTTTTCGCCTGGACAAGGCACTCGAAGCTCAGGGATTCGACCCCGAGTACCGGGGGAGCGAACATCCGCCTGCAACCAGGTACGTCTTGCGTGATCATCCGTCGTTCTACGCGGAATTCGTAACGAATCTGCGTGGCTCGGGGTTGAGGCGTGATGGTGCTCGGGACGCGACGATCGAGGTGGGAGGAGTTGTTGCCGCGAAGCTTCGGTATGTCGATCTTCTGAGCCTGCAACCGTGGAAGGTGGAACTCACGGAGTCGCATGGATTCCCGGTCGGGGACGAAGAGCTCTACGTGTTCGTCGCGAACGCAAGCAGCTTCCTGGCTCAGAAGCTGCTCATCATGGACAAGCGCGAGACCGTCGATCGCATCAAGGACCTCGTCTACATCTACGACACTCTGCAACTGTTCGCGGAATCGTTGCCTCAACTCGCCGGACTGTGGGAAACGGTTGTTCCGCAGATCGCGAAGGCGACGAGAGTGGAAGCGGAAAGGCGCTCCGCTTCGATTGCTGGCGCTGTCAACGAGGAACTTCGGGGCGCAGCCAAATTGATCGGGAGCCTTCAGCGCCCCCATTCGCCGGATGCAGCGGAGCTCGCGCAAGCGCTAAGGTCGGGACTGAGCGTAGTGTTCCGGCGCGCGCAGGCCTGACTCTGCTGGAGCTGTCGAGTCCGTAGCTCCCCTCGGTGCTCGAAAGCAACGCCGATCTTTATCGCACCGGGCATGTCGGCTCGCCCGTGACCTCTCTATGGAACTCGCTTGATAGTCGGGCGAAAATGCCACCCCTTGGCGATCCCGAGATTACGAAGTACCGAGAGCCAAGCCTTGCGTTCCCGTTCGGGTGTGAACAGCTTCGCCCGACACTTGCTAGCGTTGCTAAGGCTCCGTAACGAAATAAAGTGCCCTTTGTTGTCCGGCTTTGCCAGAAACGTGCCGATCTAATGGCATGTGAGCATCGACGAGCGCTGGCTGCGGCGGAAATTCAAGTCATTGGCGAATGCTTTTGACGAACGAACGCGCCGACTCTGGGCGAGCGCGGAGGCCATTGCCTTGGGCCGAGGAGGTATCGCGGCCGTGGCGCGAGCAACAGGGATAACCCGTCTCACGATCCGACGAGGAATTTTGGAGCTCAAGACAGGCGCTCAGCCCGGCGAGGGTCGGATCCGTCGGCCAGGCGCTGGGCGCAAGCCAGCCGTCTCGCGCGACCCGACTCTGGCTTCCGACCTTCAGCGGTTGGTGGAGCCGATTACTCGTGGAGATCCTGAGCGGCCGCTGCGATGGATCTCGCGAAGTTTGCGCCATCTTGCCAAAGAGTTGCAGGACGGCGGACACAGAGTAAGTCACCGGCTTGTGAGGGACATTCTGCGCCAGAAGGGATATAGCCTGCAGTCGAATCGCAAGACGAGGGACGGAAGCGCGCATCCAGACCGCAACGCCCAATTCGAGTACATCAACCATTCGGCGCTGACCTTCCAAGCGGCGGGGTGGCCAGTCATCTCGGTGGACACCAAGAAGAAGGAGTTGGTCGGCGACTTCAAGAATGCGGGCCGGGAATGGCGCCCGAAGGGCAGTCCGGAAAAGGTGCGGGTCCACGACTTCATGATCGAGGAATTGGGCAAGGTGTCGCCGTACGGCGTCTACGACCTGACGCGCAACCAGGGGTGGGTGAGTGTCGGGATCAGCCATGACACGGCGGCCTTCGCCGTCGCAAGCATTGGCCGGTGGTGGCGGCACATGGGAAAGATTGCGTATCCCAAATCGAAGTCGCTACTGGTTACCGCGGACGGCGGCGGGAGCAACGGCGTGCGCAATCGACTGTGGAAGTGGGAGCTGCAGAAATTGGCCGACCGGACCGGGCTGGCCATCACCGTGCGACATCTGCCTCCAGGCACGAGCAAGTGGAACAAGATTGAGCACCGAATGTTCGCGTTCATCAGCAAGAACTGGAGAGGCCAGCCACTGCTCACACACGCGACAGTCGTGAGCCTGATCGCGGCTACCACAAAAAGCACCGGCCTGAAGATCCGATGTCAGCTCGACAAGTCGACCTACCCTCCGGGAGTCGAAGTGAGCGATGAGCAAATAGCGCAGATCAAGGTCGAGTGCGACGAGTTTCACGGTGAATGGAACTACACCATTCGCCCTCGCACCCTCAGGTCCAAGAAGCGTTAAGCACTGATTGCTGGATATGTTATTATGTTACAGAGCCTAAGCCAGCTGCGCGCTGGCTACGCGCGGCTCCCCCGCTGGAGAAGGGAAACCCTTCCCCAAACCCCATCCCCTTGACAGTTCGCCGAGCTTCAGCGTCTACTGCCATTGTTACTCAACCCCGTGTCCACCGAACCGGGGGAGGTCCAAGTCACTCGCCGGTTTGGTCCGTGCTGCACGAGTGCAGTCTAGGGGAAGTGATGTCGCTGCCCGCGCGATTGCAAGTGAGCTGAGGGACGGTGCCTCCGATCATGGCACTCGCCTCGCGCTGGGAGCGAAGCGTTTCACGGCCGACCACGGCCGCTTTACAACTGGAAGCGTTCCATCTGCGCGCAGCGCCATACTCTCGATCATAGGCACCCGGTGCGAGCCGACGAAGTACAGCCACCCGCAGCCACCGAAGGTGAACTGGTAGAAGCGCATGCCGAACAAGCGCCCCGGGTTCGGTGAGCTGACCAAGGCCCACCAAATACGGCCATCGTCAGGTTGGCTGATCGCGGGACAAACGATTGGGTACTCGTGAGAGGCTCCCGCATCCTGGTTCAGCACCATCTCAAGCAATCGTGCTCGGTGTCGACCGCCGAGTGCGACCTCTCGGAACTCGGGGCGCGTCGCAAGTTCCGCACGTAACAGTACGCTCAGGTGAAACAACTTGAATTTCGCGTAGTCACCGCATTGTAGAAGTTTGTGGTCGCTCGTCTCCAAAGGCCCAAGAATGCGGCGGTCGAACCAGAGCTCCTTGAAAGGCTTCTCGTAGGCGTCGTTCAGGAACTGCTCGCAAGCGAAGCAGAGCATTTTTTCGCGCAGTCCCTGCTGAAACTTGCGTGTCCTCTCGGCGTCGAGCTCCATCGGGTCGAGCAGATACCCCTTGTGTTTATCGTCGTAGATGGGCGAGTACACGAACTCGGGCAAGATGTGGGAATTCTGAAGCTCCGCGAAGGCTCCGCACATTCGGCAGACCGTGGGCACCTTGACGTTCGAAGCTCTTCCCTTCACCAAGGCAGAGCGTACGAGATCGCCTGCGCAGTTTCATAGTTTCGGGCGCGAAAGTCTCCGGCGCCATTCTCAGTCAAACGTCGTCTGCGCTCACCGCAACCTTCAGTTCGAGGCCCAACGCTTCGAAGTGCCGTTGCCCACAGCGCACCTTGTCCGCTTCGCTGGTTCGGAGCTTCAGGAAATCGCGGGTCGACTTGGTTTCACGCACGAGATAGAGCGCCTTGCCGTCCTGCTTCAAAATCGCCCAATCCGGGTTGTAGGTATCGAGTGGGGTCTCGATCTTGAACCACGCGGGCAGCTTCACGAACAGCTTGATGTCGTCGCGTTGAT
>JAYUOR010000817.1:0-5992 GCA_043760765.1 Planctomycetota bacterium
CCCCATCAACCCGATGTTGCGCATGGTCTCGCCGGGCACGAAGACTGGAATGCCGCGGGCTTCGAGCTTGGCGCGGACGACGAGCGCCTCACCGAGAGATCCCGTGAAGACTGTGCTCCAAGCTTGTGTCATCAAGGGTCGATCCAGTGACCCGAGCATAGCGCCCAAGTCCGTACTCGGGGCTCGTTCGGTATTCTTGTGCCATGAGATTCGTGCTCCCATGGTCCTGGATGTCCGCCGCCGTACCTTTGTTGCTTTGCGCCTGCGCGAGCGCGCCGACGCCGCAGGCCGCGGCGCTCGAATACGCGCTCACGCATCAGGAGCTGCTGCCGCTGCCAGAACAGAACTTCGCCTACCGCTGGCTCAACATCACCGAAGAAGTCGCCGCACGCGATGTCGATCGCAACGGCGCGCGGCCGACGGTGCTCTCGCGTCAGATGGCGATCTGGGCCACGGCGATGTACGACGCCTGGGCAGCCTACGATGTGAACGCGGTCGGCACGCGACTGGGCGCCAGCCTGCGACGACCGCAGGGCGAGCGCACGCTCGCGAACAAGAACAAGGCGATCAGTTACGCGAGTTACCGCGCGCTGATCGGTGTCTTCGAGCGCGAGGCTCCGTACCTGAGCGCTGAAATGAAAGCGCTGGGCTATGACCCTGATGACTCTTCGATCGATCCGGGCACGCCCCAGGGAGTCGGCAATCTCGCCGCGCGCGCGGTGCTCGCCTACCGCATGCGCGACGGAGCGAATCAGTTCGGCGACGATCCGAAGAGCGATGGCTCGCCATACTCGGACACGACCGCCTATCGCCCGCTGAATTCGCCCGCTCAGATCATCGATCCGAATCGTTGGCAGCCGATCACGTTCACGCGCGCGGATGGCAGCACGTTTACGCCGGATTTCCTGACACCGCACTGGTACCTGGTGCGGCCGTTCGCGCTGGAGAATTCCGCGCAGTTCCGGCCCGGGCCGCCGCCGAAGACGACGACCGACGACGCGCTGCTCAAAAAGCAGACCGACGAAGTGCTCGACTACAACGCTTCATTGACGCCGGAACAGAAGGCCATCGTCGAATTCATGCGCGAAGGTCCGCGCTCGACGGGACAGAGCGGTCACTGGCTGCGCTTCGCCCAAGACGTTTCACGCCGCGATCGGCACACGCTCGATCAGGACGTCAAGTTGTACTTCGCCGTCGCGAATGTCGCCTTCGACGCGTTCATTTCGTGCTGGGAAACCAAGCGGTTCTACGACTCGTCGCGGCCCTGGACGCTGGTGCGGCACTACTACGCCGGGCAGAAAGTGCGCGGCTGGGCCGGACCGAAGGGCGGCGTGGTGGAGATGCGCGCCGAGGATTGGCACCCGTATTCGCCCTATGCGTTCATCACGCCACCGTTCCCCGGATACACGAGTGGCCACGCGACGGTCAGTGGCGCGTGCTCGAAACTCTTGGAGTTGTTCACGCAAAGTGACGTCTACGGGGCGAAAGAGCTGCGCAGTTGCTGCGCATTGACCGAACTCAAGAGCGGCGTTCAGGTGACCTTGGATCTGCCGACTTTCTCAGCGACGGCTGAGCTGGCCGCGCGTTCGCGGGCCATGGGCGGCTACCACATCCCGATCGACAACGACGTGGGCTTGCGCGTCGGCCGCGAGATCGCGGTCTGGTCGTGGCCGAAGTACTGCGCGTACTGGGAAGGCACGGCGAGCGTGCGAATAGCGAACTAGCCGGTCGAAACGAGATCCCAAGTTCGCGGATTGATCCGGCCGTCACCCTGGTCGCGCGTCCGGCTCTTCGCGTGAACCGCGGTCAGCTGCGGGTCCACGCGCTGACCGTAGGCCTTGACATCCGCCCGCTCACGGGTTTCCCTGGTCGTGGCCCCGCTTCAGGGGCACCTCACAACCCCACATCCAAAAAAACGGAGTGTCGTCATGTCCAAGGGAATGCAACCGGTCAAGCAAGTAAAGAAGCCCAAGCTCTCCACCAAGGAGAAGCAGGACAAGAAGAAGGCGAAGCAAGCTGCGAAGAAGGGTATGTAGCACTCGTCTGTGAATCGCGTCCCAATCGACAGCGGCCGCCGCGCGAAATACTCGCGCGACGGCCGCTGTCGTTGGTCCGGTCGTTCGATCCAAAACCAGGCACTTTCGAAAGCTTCAGACGGGAGCCAGGCTCCCGAGCTTCGTTGCGAGGAACTTCTCGAGCTTGACCGAATCGGCGGCGAAGAGGCGAATGCCGTCGCTGAGTTTCTCGGTCGCCATCTGATCTTCGTTGTGGTTCCAGCGGAAGATCTTTTCGTCCATCTTCCACTTCTCGACCTTTGATTCTTTCGCGGTGTTCGCCGACAACTTCGGCGTCACGGTTCCGGCTTTCTTCTGCAGTTCTTCCAGCAGGTTCGGGCTGATCGTCAACAGATCGCAACCCGCGAGCTCGAGGATTTCCTCGTGGTTGCGGAACGACGCGCCCATGACCTCGGTCGCGTGACCGAACTTCTTGTAGTAGTTGTAGATGTTCGTGACCGAGATCACGCCCGGATCTTCATTGGGCTTGTAGCCCGCAACACCTGTCGACTTCTTGTGCCAATCGAGGATGCGACCGACGAAGGGCGAGACGAGTTGCACGCCGGCCTCGGCGCAAGCGACGGCTTGGGCGAAGCTGAAGAGCAGCGTCAAGTTGCAACGAATCCCGTCGCTCTTGAGTTGACGCGCGGCTTCGATGCCCTCCCAGGTCGCGGCGAGCTTGATCAGGATGCGCTCCTTCGCAATCCCCGCGGCGGCGTACATCGCGATCAACTGCTTCGCCTTGGCGATCGACGCCGTGGTGTCGAAGCTCAGGCGCGCGTCGACTTCCGTGGAGACGCGGTTGGGCACGATCTTCAGGATCTCGATGCCAAAGCCGACCGCCAGGCCGTCCATGGCAGCGTTGAGTTTGTCCGACGACGAGCGGCCGGTCTTGCCCGCGTCGGCGACGACCTTTTCGACGAGCCCCGCGTACTCGGGCATCGTCGCGGCCTTGAGGATCAGGCTCGGATTCGTCGTCGCATCGCGCGGCTGGTATTTGCGGATCGATTCGAAGTCACCGGTATCGGCGACCACGACGGAATGTTGCTTGAGGCTGGAAAGGAGGTCGCTCATGGTCGGGCCATGGTACGCGGCCCGGCCCCACCCGCAACCGGGACGGCCATTCCGTGGGCGGATGACCTTATTAGTTGGAGCGCTCTGCGCTACCCTCGGTGAGACAAGGCCGTTTTAGATCCATGAAATCAGTGCTCGAGTCTCTTTGGTTCGTTCCCCCGTGGACCTGTGCCGTTGTGCTCGCGGCACTCGCGCTCGGATCCTCGGCCGAACCTCGCGGCGGCGAGTCGCCCGTCGATTTCAATCGCGACGTGCGGCCGATCCTCGCCGATCGTTGTTTTCGCTGCCACGGACCTGACGCCGGTCCGCGCAAACGCGGCTTGCGACTCGACACGCAGGCAGGCTCGCGCGCGCTGCTCAAGAGCGGCAAGCACGCGATCGTTCCCGGCGATCTCGCGGCCAGCGAACTCGTGTCGCGCATCGCCTCGGACGACGACAGCGAGATCATGCCGCCGCCGGAATTGAATCGGCCGTTGAGCGAGGCGCAGAAGGCAACCTTGCGAAAGTGGATCGCCGCCGGCGCGCTGTACGCGCCGCACTGGGCCTTCATCGCGCCCAGGCTGCATGCAGCACCGCTGGTCGCCAACCAGGAATGGAACCGCAGCGCGATCGATCGATTCGTTTTCGAGCGACTCGAGGCCGAAGGGCTCTCGCCTGCGCCGCGCGCCGATCGCGTCACGCTCCTGCGACGCGTGTCCCTGGCGCTGACGGGGTTGCCGCCGACTCCGCAGGAGACGGCTGCATTCGAGCGCGACGAGTCGGCCGACGCCTACGCAAAAGCCGTCGACCGGCTGCTCGCTTCGCCGCGTTTCGGCGAACGCATGGCCGCGGATTGGCTCGATGTGGCGCGCTATGCCGACACTTTCGGCTACCAATCCGATTGGGATTGTCAGACCTGGCCCTGGCGCGATTGGGTGATCGCCGCGTTCAACCGCGATCTTCCTTACGACGAATTCATGCGCGAGCAGATCGCCGGCGATCTCTTGCCCGGCGCCACGCGCGATCAGAAACTGGCCACGGCGTTCAATCGCTTGCACCGCGCGACGAACGAGGGCGGCTCGATCGACGAAGAGTTCCGCCAGGAGTACGTCTCCGATCGCATCGCGACGGCGAGCACGGCGTTCCTGGGCCTGACCGTCGAGTGCGCGCGCTGTCACGACCACAAGTACGATCCGATCTCGCAGCAGGACTACTATTCGCTCGGCGCGTTCTTCGCGATCGACGAGTCGGGCACCTATGCGTATTCACATCGCGCGACTTCGCCGCCGGCGTTGCGCTTGCCGAGCGCGGAGCAGGAGGTCGAACTTGCGCGGCTCGAGAAAGTGCTTGAGCAAGCCGAGCGTGCCCATCGAGAGACGCTCGCCAAACGACACGACGCATTCGTGCAGTGGTCCAAGCTTTTGCCGAAGATCGAAGTCGCGCCCGCGCACAAGCAGTTTCCGCTCGACGGCGAGATCGAAGGTCCCTCGGGCAAGGCGACCGCGCTCGACGGCGACAGCGGGCCTTCCTTTGACGATGTGCCGGCGTTTCGCCGCTGTGATCCTTACAGCCTGGTCTTCTGGATGCGCTGCCCCGACACGAAGCAGCGCGCGACCGTGATCCACACGGCGCCGTTCACGATCGAGTCCGACCAGCAGGGTTATCAATTGATGCTGGAGAACGGCCGGCTCGCGTGGGAGCTGATTCACTTCTGGCCCGGCTCTGCGGCGGCGATTCGGACCAGCGAAGCATTCCCGCTGGCGCGTTGGGTGCAGGTCGCCGTCACCTACGATGGTTCTTCGCGCGCGTCCGGGCTGCGAATCTTCTTGGACGGCGTCGAGGCCAAGACCGAGGTCGTGCGCGATCATCTCGACGGTGCGGCGAGCGCGCGCATCTTCCAGATCGGCTTTCGCGACCGCGATCTGGGCTTCAAGGGCGGCGCGGTCGACGAGCTTTCCGTGTTCGATCGCGCGCTGACGGCTCCTGAAGTGGCGGAGCTGCATGCCGCGGGATCGGGTGGCGGCCAGATCGACGAACTCGAGAGCTATTTCCTCAATCGAATCGACACTGCCTGCATCGAGAGTGCCAAGGCGCTGCGCGACGCGCGCGCGGCCCATCAGGATCTTTTCGACTCCATCAGCCAGATCATGGCGATGGAAGAATCGAGCGTTCCGCGCGAGTCCTTCGTGCTCTCGCGCGGTGCCTACGATCAGCCGGATCGCGCGCGGCCGGTGTCGGCGGACCGCGCGCTGCCGGCGATCATGGCCTTCGATCCGGCCTGGCCGAAGAACCGCCTGGGGCTCGCCAACTGGATGACGGACGCACGGAATCCACTCGTTGCGCGCGTCGAAGTGAATCGGCTGTGGGCAATCTGCTTTGGCCGCGGTCTGGTCGCATCGCAGGAGAATTTCGGCTTGCAAGGCCAGTCGCCAAGCCATGCGCAGTTGCTCGACATGCTGGCCTCGCGCTTGCGGGCCGGTGGCTGGAAGATCAAGTCGACGTTGAAGGAAATCGTGCTCTCGTCCGCGTTTTGCCAGGCGTCGAATGCGACGCAGCAGAAACTCGAGCGGGATCCGGAAAACGTCCTGTTGTCGCGCGGTCCTTCGTTCCGTGCCAGCGCGGAGGTCCTGCGCGACAACGCGCTCGCCGCGGCGGGGTTGTTGTTCGAGAAACTTGGCGGACCGAGCGCAAAACCCTGGCAGCCCGCGGGGCTATGGGAAGACGCGGGAGCGAGCGGTTCGTACACGCCCGACACTGGCCCCGAGGCACACCGCCGCAGTCTGTACACGTTCAAGAAACGCACCGCGCCGCCGCCGAACATGCTGATTTTCGACACGGGCAGTGGAGAGAAGTGCCTGGCCCGCAGACAGCTGACCAATACACCG
>JAYUOR010000818.1:0-2383 GCA_043760765.1 Planctomycetota bacterium
TCGAGTCCGCTCGCCTACGTGCAAGCCTGGACAATCCAACTCGCCTGCGAGCGCGGCAAACCCAGCGCGAAACTGATGGAGAAGATCGCGGGGCTTGCGCGCACGTCGAAATCGGCGGTGGTGCGGCTCTACATCGCTTCGGCTTTGCAGCGGATTCCGGCCGCGGATCGCCTGTCCATCGCGAAGGATCTGGCGCAACACGCCGAGGATGCAAACGATCACAACTTGCCGTTGATGATCTGGTACGCGATCGAACCGGCAGTGACGAAGGATCCGGGACATGCGCTGGAGCTGGCACACGAATCGAAGATCCCGACGGTGTCCCGTTTCGCCCTGCGTCAGCTCGCCGAATCGCCCGAGCAACACGAACTGCTCGTCGCGAGTCTTGCGGGCGACGACGCACTCGCCTGGCGGACGCTGGTCCTCGAAGAATTGGATCGTTCGCTCGCTGTGCGCCGTGATCTGCGCGCGCCGAAATCGTGGAGCACAGTGGCGGCGAATCTGGGCGCGAGTTCCGACGCGCGCGTCCGCGAACTCGCCCAGAACATCGCCGTCGCTTACGGCGACGAAAAGAGCCTCGCTCTCGTGCGCGCGGTGCTCGCGGACCCGAAGCGTTCGGTGAACGAGCGCATGGGCGCCATTGAAGTGGTTTCGCGTGCCCGCGACGCGCAATCCGTCGAGGCGCTTTTGGGCCTGCTCGAGCAGAAACCGCTGCGGCCGAGTTTGCTCACGGCGCTGGCCGTGTTCGACGAGGAGCGCATCGGCAAATCCATCGCAGATCGCCTGGCCGGCTTCGATGTCGAGGAACGGCGCACGGCGGTGAACACACTGGCGGCGCGCAAGAGCTGGGCGCACGCACTGTTTAGCGCGCTGGACAAGAACAGCATCGACAAGTCCTGCCTCGACGCGATCGTGGCGCGAAAACTCGCCAATCTCGGCGATCCCGCCGTCGACGCGGGTCTTGCGAAGTACTTCGGCCGCGCCACCGCGACGCCAGAGGACAAACGCGTGAAGATCGCCGAACTCAAGGCGCGCCTGACCAAGGACGTGCTGGCCAAATCCGACCTGCCCCACGGCCGCGAGGTCTTCGCGCGCACGTGCCAGCAATGCCACACGCTGTTCGGCGCCGGCGCGAAAGTCGGCCCGGACATCACCGGCTCGAACCGCGCGGATCTCGATTATCTATTGACGAACATCGTCGATCCGAGCGCGCTGGTGGCCAAGGAGTATCAGGTCACGATGGTTTGGCTCAACGATGAGCGGCTGCACAGCGGGATTCTCAAGGCCGAGGACAAGAACTCTGTGACGCTTCTCGATCAGCAGGGCACGACCGTGATCGCGAAAGCCGACATCGCCGAACAGAAGCTCTCGCCCTTGTCGATGATGCCCGAGGGCCAGATCGATGCGCTCAGTGCCGAGGAAGCGCGCGACCTGATCGCCTATCTGCAGAGCAAGGTGCAGACACCGATCCGCGCGACGAAGGACAGTGCGGCCAAATTCTTCGACGGCAAGACGCTGGCCGGCTGGAAGGGCGACGACAAAGTCTGGAGCGTGATCGACGGAGCGATCGTGGGCCAGACCACCGGGCTCGACAAGAACACCTTCCTGACCAGCGAACTGGAGCCCGGTGACTTTCGCCTGGTGGTCGAGATTCGCCTGGAGAACGACGCCGGAAATTCGGGCATTCAATTCCATTCGCAAGCGCTCGAAGGCGGCGAAATGCGCGGCTATCAGGCCGATGTCGGCCCGGGTTGGTGGGGCGCGCTCTACGAAGAAGAAGGCCGCGCGCTGCTCTCGCAACCATCGCCCGTCGACGGCCGTGTGATCGTCGGTGGCTGGAACACCTATGAAGTCGTCGCGGTCGGCCACCACGTGCTCACGGCGATCAATGGCGCTAAGTGCGTCGACCTCGAGGACCCTGACGGCGCGTTGCGCGGGATCTTCGGCCTGCAAGTCCACGCCGGCGGTCCGACAAAGGTAAGCATGCGCAACGTGCGTCTTGAACTCGATCCGAAACTCGAACGGATCACGGCCGGAGGCAAACGATGATCGTGCACATGGTGATCCTGAGGGTTCGAAAGAACGTCGCCACGAAGGAGATCGAGCGCGTGTTCGGCGCGATCGGCGCGTTGAAACAGGACATCCCCGGCATCCTCTCCTATAGCTGGGGTCCCTACTCTTCGCCCGAGGGCATGCAGCGCGACTTCACCCATGGCTTCTGCATGACCTTCAGCGACGCAAAGTCACGCGACGTGTACCTGCCGCATCCGTTGCACGAAAAGGTCAAAGCGCAGGTGCTCGCGATCCTCGAAGGCGGACTCGCTGGCGTGCTGGCCTTCGACTACGAGACGAACCAGCCGTGAGTACCGAGTCAGGTACTTCC
>JAYUOR010000819.1:0-5963 GCA_043760765.1 Planctomycetota bacterium
CGCGCCGAAGCGCGCGCACACCGCAAAAAGGTAGGGTGGGAAAGTACCTGACTCGGTATCTTCGCCATGATGATTATCGCCATTTGCCTGTCCGCGTCCCTCTCCCTTGTCGGTGAACCGAGCGCGGACCTGCGCGACGACGCGCTCGCGCGCGTATCCGCGCTCGAGCCGCAGTTGATCGCGCTGCACAAGCAGATCTGGGAGTACTCCGAAGTCGGCCTGAAGGAAGTGCGCTCGAGCGCGGCGATGCAAGAGTTCCTGCGTGCGCAGGGCTTCGAAATCCAATCGGGCGTCGCCGGCATGCCGACGGCCTTCGTGGCCAGTTGGGGTTCGGGCAAACCCGTGATCGGAATCCTGGCCGAATTCGATGCGTTGCCGGGCGTTTCGCAACAGGCCGTGCCGGAGCGCAAGGCGCGCGAAGGCGTCGATGCGGGACATGCCTGCGGACACAGCGTTTTCGGTGCGGCGTCGGCGGGAGCCGCTTGCTCGGTGAAGAGCGTGATGGAGCAGCACAAGTTGTCCGGCACGATCAAGCTCTATGGAACGCCCGCCGAGGAAACCGCGATCGGCAAGCAGTACATGCTGCTCGCCGGCTTGTTCGACGGTGTCGATGCCGTGTTGTCGTGGCATGTGCGCGACCTGACCTTCGCGGACTACGCCTACACGAAGGCCGTGGTCTCGGCCAAGTTTCGCTTCCATGGACTCGCCGCGCACGCTTCGCGCGATCCCGAGAAGGGCCGCAGCGCGCTCGACGCGGTGGAGTTGATGGACGTCGGCGCCAACTACCTGCGCGAACACGTCAAGGAGGACACGCGCATCCACTACGTGATCACCAACGGCGGTGGCCAACCCAATGTCGTTCCGCCGGAGGCTGAGGTCTGGTACTACCTGCGCGCGAATCGCCACACCGATGTCGAGCGTTACTTCGCGCGCTTGAAGAAGATCGCCGAGGGCGCGGCGCTGATGACCGAAACGACTTTCGACGTGCGCGTCGATTCGGACGCGCACGAGGTCTTGCCGAATCGCTCGCTGGCGCTGTTGCTCGACCGCAACCTGCGATTCGTCGGGCCGCCGAAATTCGACGCGGCGGAGATTGCTTTCGCGCGCAAGACTCAGGAGCCACTGGAAAATCGGCCCGCTGAGGCCTTGTCCGCCGTGATCGAGCCCGTGCCGGAGAAGCCCGAGCAGATCACCAGCTCGACGGACATCGGCGACGTCTCGTGGCGCGTTCCGGTGGGATCAATTTCGGTCTGCGCCGCGGCGCTCGGCACGGCCGCGCATTCGTGGCAATGGGCCGCGAGCACCGGAATGTCGATCGGCGAGAAGGGCCTGTCCGTCGCGGCGAAAACGCTGGCCGCATCGGCGATCGAATTGCTGACAGTCCCCGAACAACTCGAAGCCGCGCGCAAGGATTTCCACACGCTGCGCGACCCGCTTTCGTTCGTGAGCTTCGTCCCGACGGGACAAAAGGCCCCGACGTCCATCCGCTGACCGTAGGCTCAGCACTTCACGTACTTCCAGTTGCGCGGCTTGTTTTCGGCGAGCCATTCGATGGCTTGCGCGATGCGGCGATCGCGCGTGGCGTCTGTCTTGGCTACGGCGATCCAATCCGTGTACTCGCGCTGCTGACTGGGACTGAAGGCTTCGAAGTTGACCAGCGCTTCTTTCTGCTTCGTCAGCGCGGCCTTGAACAGCGGGTGCAGCGCGGCCGGCTTCTTCGGCTTGTGCTTGGGCTTCGCTGGCTTGACGCCGTCGTCGTTGAGCTGCTTCGCTTTCTTGATGTAGCGCAGGAGCTGGGGCTTCGACGGCAAATCGGAAAGCTGCTTCAAACATCCGAAGCTGCCCATGGCCTCCTTCGCCTTCGGATCGTTCCCCACCACCAGCGTGTGTTTCCAGAAACCGAAGGTGCAGTGCTGCTTGAACGCGGCCATCCCGCAGAAGAGTCCCTTGTATTCGAACGAGGGCATCGACCACTTCACGGTCTCGACGACGTCGGGACAGCCTTCGTGCACGATCGCGCGCAGGCGCGTCAGGATCGGCCGGGCGAACTGTGCAGACTTGGCAATGTAGGCGTCGATGCGCGGGTCGCGGGTTCCCATGAGATCTGTAGGGTTGGGGGTCGGCCAGAGAGTACACGACGGCGCGAGCTTGGGTAGCCTGTGGACATGCCCGCCATGCTGCGCACTGAGCTGCGAGTCCCGTCCGTGCACGGCCGGGTGCTCGCTCGGATTGCCGGGGATCTCGCGTGAACCACGCAGCAGGCACGGCCTTGTTTTTCGCCGCACTCGTCGCATCGATCGCGATCCGCGCGCCGCACGCGCGGCGCAGCAAGAGCGCGAAGATTGCGCAGAGCCGCAAAGGCCCGCTCGAAAACGCACTGCTTGGCCTGATGGGTGTCGCTGTGCTCTTGCTGCCGCTGATCTTCGCGACGACGAAGTGGTTCTCGTTCGCGGACTATCCATTGACGGCGGCAGCTTTCGCGTGCGGCCTGGTGTTCGTCGCGCTCTGGCTGTGGCTCTTCCAGCGCTCGCACGCGGACCTCGGCACCAACTGGTCGGTGAGCCTGGAACTGCGCGAGGAACACCGCCTGATCACCAGCGGCGTGTATGCGCGCGTGCGCCATCCGATGTACACGTCCCTCTTCTGTCACGCGATCGCGCAGAGCCTGCTGCTCGCGAACTGGGTCGCCGGCTCGGCGATGCTGGCCGCCTTCACGCTGATGTTCCTGGCGCGCTACTCACGCGAGGAACGCATGCTGCGCGAGAAGTTCGGCGCGGCCTACGCGAGCTACGCGGCGCGCACGAAACGGCTGGTACCCGGGATCTGGTAAATGGCTCGAATCGTGGAAAAGCGAGCCTCGCCGCGCGGCGCACGATCAGCAGCGCACTACGGAGAACTCGCGCTGCGCTGCGCGCCAAGCCTGCTGTTCCGTGCGCTGATCGCACTTGCCTGCCTTGTTCCGCCGCTGTTCGCGCAGCGCTCCACACTGCGCCACTTCGACGTCGCCGACGGTCTGCCTTCGACGCGCGTGAGCGCGATCGCCGAGGACTCCGCCGGCTTCCTGTGGGTGACGACCTTGGAGGGCATTGCGCGCTTCGATGGAACGCGCTTCGAAGTCTTCGGCCCGCATGACGGACTGCCGCGCAGTTCACCGAACGAAGTGCGCGAGGATCGACACGGCCGGCTGTGGGTGGCGCTCAATGGGGACGGCATTGCGCGCATGCTCGACGAATCTGACCCAGTCGGACACGCGACGTTCCAAGATTACGTGCTCGGAAAGGACCTGCGCGAGAACATCGTCAACGCCATCTACTTCGATGCTTTGGATCGCTTGTGGCTCGGGACGGAGGCCGGACTGGGGCGCGCGAGTCTGCATGCTGACCGTTCGCTCGATGTCGAGTTCTTGCCCAATTCCGTGGTCTGCCTGACTCCAGAGGCCGCCTGCGCGACCGGCGACGGAGCGATCTGGTTCCTGGGCAGTCAGGGGCTCGCCTGTGTGCGCGACGGCGTGCTCGCGACATGGCCCCTGCCGGAGCCGACGCGCCACGATGGCTATCTGTGCCTCGCGGCGATTTCGCCGACGGCGTTGCTCGTCGGGGACGACAGCGTGCTGTGGAACTTCGACGTCGCGAACGAAACTTGGAAGCGAGTGCCGCTCGAGCTGGCGACCAATCAAGGCGTACGCGCGTTGCTCGTCGATTCGCGACACGATATCTGGGTCTGCACGACCAACGGACTGATTCGCCTGCGCGGCGGCGAACAGATGCTCTACACTACGGCCCAGGGGCTTTCTGACAATTCGATTCGCTGTGCTTTCGAAGATCGCGCCGGCCGACTGTGGTTTGGGACCTGGTTCGGCGGCGTCTTGCAGTTCGGCCGCGCGGACATGCCCACCTGGACGCGCTCGCAGGAGATGCCCAATCCGGACGTGACAGCGATCAAGGTTTCCAGCGGCGGAAAGGTCTACGCGAGCACGATCAACGATGGAGTCTTCGAGCTCGACCAGCGTGGCCCACATCGACTCGGGGCCGCGCTGTCACCCAAGTTCGATCGGATATGGACGCGCTTTGTCGAGCTGCCGGGTCCGAACTGGCTCGTCGGCGTCGAGGAGGGTCTGTTCGTCGTACCTGGAGCCGCGCTCGACCTGACGCGCGCGAGCCGGCTGGGCGCCGAGAGTGGCTGCGAAGGATTGCTTCCGATCGCAATCGGCGTCGGACGCAAGCCCGGTGAAGTGATCGCCACCGACATGTCCGGCCGCCTGTTGCGCGGAAACTTCGAAACCGACGGCAGCGCGCAGTTCGTCGATATCCTGCGCCCGGAGGGTCGCGCGGAATTGGTCGCGCAATTCAAGGACTCACTGCGAGTGAGCGCGACTGCGCCGGATGGAACCCTGTGGGTAGGCAGCCGTCGCGCGCTCGCGCGGCAGAAGGGCGATGGTTTCGAATTCGTGCAGCCGAGCCCCGGTCTGCCGACGACCGACGTGCGCGATCTCTTCTTCGATCACCTCGGACATCTGTGGGTTGCCCTGCGTCACGATGGAGTTTCGCACTGCGAGGATCCGAGCGCGAGCGTGACGAAGTGGACCCGCGTCGAAGGCTTGAGCGAGGAAAAGGCCTTCTCGATCGCCGAAAGCCATGCGGGGCGCCTGTACGTGGGGACTTGGAGTGGTGTGCACGAGCTTGATTCGAATGGCGTGCTCTTGCGCCGATTCACGAGCGCGGGTGGCCTGGTCAGCAACATGGTCAACGCCCTCGCCGTCGACGCCGATGACCGCGTCTGGGTCGCGACCTCGGCCGGAGTCACGCGTCTTGACACGCGCACGAATCCGGCACCAAGTGTTGCTCCGGCGTCGTGGATCTCGCGCGTCGAAGTCGACGGTGATCCGCTCGATGTTCCAAGGCGCGCGGCCAGAACATTCGGACCGCTGAAGCTCGCGGCGGGACACGACACACTGCTGGTCGGGTTCTGCGCGCCCTGGCTCGAAAGCGAAGAACCGCTCTACTTCCAGCTGCAGCTCGTCGACGTCGATGCGGACTGGTCGAAACCGCAGACCGATCAGCAGGTGCGTTTTGCAGGACTTGCGCCGGGCGACTATCGCCTGCTCGTTCGCGCGGTAGTCGGTTCGTCGCGGATCGCAGGCGAGCCCGCGCTGCTCGAGTTTAGGATCCCGCCCCCGTTCTGGAGGCGCGCCTGGTTCATCGCGCTGGTCGCGCTCGGCGTCGCGGGCACGCTGCTCGCGTGGCACCGTGTACAGTTGCGCCAGGCGCTCGCGCTCGAACGTGTGCGCTCGCAGATCGCGCTCGACCTGCACGACGAGCTCGGCGCGGATCTGACGCAAGTGGCGATCTTGGCTGAACTCGCGCGACGCGAGTCTTCGAGCACCGGCGGCGACGCACTGGTCAAGGTCGCGGGACTCGCGCGCGACATGCGCGAGTCGCTCGCCGACATCGTCTGGTCGGTCGATCCGCGCCGGGACAAGGTCGGCGATCTCGTCGTGCGCCTGCGGCAGGTCGGCAGCCAGCTTGTCGAAGCCGGCGGGATCGAATTCGCGCTGCTAGTCGACTCCGATCGCGCCATCGAGGCTCTGCCTATTGCTCCCGACGAGCGCCGCGGCCTGTACTTGATCGTCAAGGAATCCTTGCACAACGCCGTAAAGCACGCCGGAGCGCGCCGCATCGACGTCGCGCTGCGTGTTCACGGATCGCAACTGAAAGCTTCGATTCAGGACGACGGCCGCGGCTTCGATTCCACAGCGGCTTACACCGGTCACGGGCTGCGCGGACTGCAGAGCCGCGCCAGATCGCTCGGCGCCCAGCTGTCTATCCGCTCGGAAATCGGCTCAGGCACCAGCATCGTGCTCGCGTTGCGCCTGCGCGGCGGACCCGCATGAGCGTGCGGGGGCCGCATTGCCCGTCCAGGGAGTAGAGTCCTCTCCCACGATGGACCACCGACAAAAACCGATC
>JAYUOR010000820.1:0-5961 GCA_043760765.1 Planctomycetota bacterium
AGTGCGGAGTGGTTCGACGGATCCGCCGCGCACTCCAGATTCCAACCCTTGACGGTGTGCGCGATGATCAAACAGGGCTGATCGGAGGGCTGGCGCGCGTAGTCGAGGGCCTGCACCAGCTTCGGCAGGTCGTGACCGCCCAGATCGGCGAAGGCTTCGACGACCTCGGTGTCGCTGAGCTTGGAAAGCAGCGCGGAAGCCTGCGTGCTTCGCGTGCGCGCGCGCTCGCGGATGGTCGCGGCGTCCAGCTTCAGCAGCAACATCTGGTACTCGTAGTCGCTGAAGGCCTGCTCGAACAGTTCGCGCAGCGCGGCCCCGCCCTCGCGCTTGAAGAGTTCTTCGCGGAACGCGCCGTGGCGCACTTGCACGACGCGCCAGCCATTGGCGAGCGCTGTCTTCTCGATGCGCTCGCAGTCAGCGCCGTACTCGGTCTTCTCAGTCGACGTGCGCGTGCCGTCCAGGTTCTGGCGGTTGTAGTCGACGATCCAGCAGACGTTGCCCAGCTGGCGCTCCGCGCATTCGGGCATCACTTCGAGCAAAGAGCCCTCGCGGAATTCCGAGTCGCCGATCAAGGACCAGAAGTGCGGCAGTTCGGGGACATCCCAGCCGTGGTCGCCGGCGTAGCGACAGGCCAGCGCCATGTAGGCCGAGTTGACTGGCGGAATGCCGACCGAACCCGAGGGCAGGAAGTGGAACGAGTCGAAGTCCGAGCGCGCGTGATAACTCTGGAACACGTCGGGGTGTTCAGTTGTCGCGAACTGGCGCAGGCCGTGCATGGCGCGCTTCGCCACATCGGCAGCGACCCAGTCCGAGCGTTCGCCGAGCTTGGGCTCGCGCCGGAAGAGCTCCATCAAATGGTGCAGCGAGTGATCGACCGGCGACGCGTGCGGTTTGCAGGCGACGAAGTCCTGGGGCTCGCGCACAACAAGGTGCAGTGCCACGAGGATGTGGATCGAACTGGCGCACGACGCGGGGTGGCCGCCGACCTTCGGGTCGCCCGGCCGCTTGTCCTTGCGCGTGTTGGCGACGTAGATCATGTGCATCGTCTGCGCGAAGGCGCGCTCGACGATGCTCGTCAACAGCGGAAGGTCGATCGGTCGCGCGGGTTGCATGAGCTCCAGTGCGGCCCCGGGGGCGTCGCGGTGGGGGCGGGGGGCAAGCGGGGCTCTGCGATCGCCGGACTGGGGCGTCGCGCTGGTCTCGGTCGGACGGGTCATAGGTGTTCGATGGCGGCCAGGGATCGATTTCGAGCCCGAGATTCTAGCCCGCAATCGCTGATTGGGTACCTCGGGCTCCGCAAGGCGGGCGCAGGTACCTCTCAGACGTCGATGCGCTGGAATTCGAGCAGGTATTCCGCGCGCGTGAACGCCATGCCCGCGTCGCTTCCCGTAAGCGTGCCGTAGAGCTTGCCGTCGACCGAGAATTCCTTGCGATCGCCGGCCCGGTTGACCAGGGTCACGAAGTAGCTCGTTGTCGCCTGTTCGCCGCCGGCGATCTGTGTGCGCTTGTCGAGCACGATCGCGGCACGGCGCTCGAGCGCGGACCTGTTCACGCGAAACAGTCGAGTCACTGCGCGCAGGATCCCGATCGTTCCGAAGGCGACGACGGCCAGGGGAAACAGCGCGAGCACGGGCTTGAAGGAGTAGAAGCCGAAGCTCACGATGCCTCCGATCGCGAGCCAGGGAATCAAGAAGAGGATCGGCAGCACGACCGAAGCTGTGGCGATCGGTTGGCGGGCGTCGCGGTCCGCAAGGCTGGCGAACTGTGCGCTTTCTTCGATCGCGCGCAGCCTGGATTCGAACTGGACCTTCGATGGACCGGACGCGCCGGCCGCGGCCCCCGCGGGAAATTCGAAGCCGCAGAATTCGCAAGTGCTCCGCGAACGTTCGCGCGGCTTCGCTCCGCACTGCGGGCAGTTCGAGATTGTTTCCGTCACGGCTTCATCGCCTTCGTGTAGACCGCGCGATAGGCGTCGATCATCGCGCGCTGGCTGTAGAACTTCTTGGCGCGCTCGAAGTTCTTGGTGCCCATGCGCGCGCGCAAGTCAGGATCGGCCGACAAGCGCACGAGCGAAGCTGCCAGCGCTTCGACGCAGGCTTCGCCGCCGGGCAGCGTCACGAAGGCCGCCTGTTCGCCGGGCAGCATGGACACCACATCGCCCACGTTCGTCGCGATCACGGGCAGGCGCGTCGACATCGCTTCGAGTAGCGATAGCGGCATCTGCTCAGTATCGCTGGTCAGCGCGAACACGTCCATCATTCGGTAATAAGGCCGTGGATCGCTCTGGAAGCCGACGAAGTGAATGCGGCCCGCGAGCAGCGGCAGACTCGCGAGCTGATTGAGTTCCTCGCGCATCGGTCCTTCACCGAGGATCACCGCGTACGCCGGGGCCGAGCGCGACGCCAGCGCCAGCGCCCCGAAAAGCCGCGGCAGATTCTTCTCCGGCCGCAGGTGCCCGACCGCGCCGACGACGATGCTCGAATCCTCGATGCAAAGTTCGCGGCGCAAGGCAGGATTCCCGTCGCGCGCGCCGTGCCGATCGATGTCGATGCCATTGGGGATGAAGCACAGGTGCAGCGGCGACTCGCTCCAATGTTCGAGCGCGATCTTGCGCAGCGTTTCGCTGATCACGACCAGCTTGTGCGCGTGGCGCAGGCAGATGCGTCGCATCCAGATGCGCCGGCGCTTGAACGCTTTCGCTTCGTCGGGGCCGAATCCATCTTCGTGATGCACCGCGGGCCAGCCGCCGCACATCCACGCGGCGATCAGTCCGTCGATCGCGCCGAAGTTGTAGGTCAGAAGCAGGTCAGGCTTTTCAGCGCGCAGTACGTCGCGCAGGCGCAGCGACGTGCGCAGCGATCCCGCCTTGGGCGGCGCGGGCAGGTAGCGCACGCCGTCTGCTTCTGGGATCAGCGCACGCGCTTCGGTTCGGCCGTCGAGCGCCAGGATCGTGTGCCGAAACTCATCGCCGAAAGCGTTGATCAACTGAGCGGTGCGGACCTGCGAACCTGCCGGCACGAAGCTTGGGAACACGTGCAACAGGTGCGGTCGGTCAGCCATGGGCGGGCGGAGTGTAGTGCCCCCGAGGTCCGGCGCGCAGGCCGGCGCCGTGGCCCCGGACGGGCTCCGCGGGCCTCCCCCGTGCTGCCGGCGTCAGGAATCCAAGTTCCGTCAAGACTGGACGGGCTGCTTCCGAAGAGGGCAGGGTCTCCTCCTTCCGGGCCCGGCTCAGCGCTTCACGGCCTTGGGACCGGGCCCTCTGCTTGGGAAGCGAACCTGATCCACCTGCCCGCCGCGCGCTTCCTTAAATAAGGAAGCCTGAGACCTCTTTGCGGCCGCGCCCCCGCTGGCTATCCTCGGCCCTTTCCACCCGCGGCGTCCAACTGCGGCGGAGGACCCTTCCACTTCCGCCCGGGCACCGGCGGAAAGTGTGCCATCTCCGCTCTCCTCGGCGGACTCGAAGCGAGGAGCCAGGACGCCATGCCGGCCGACTTCCCCATTGGGCTGACTTTCGATGATGTGTTGCTCATCCCGCAGCACTCTGACCTGCTGCCCCGCGACGTCTCGGTCGCTACGCGCTTTTCGCGCAACGTGCCGATCAACGTGCCTTTGTCCTCCTCGGCGATGGACACGGTCACCGAGTGGACGCTTGCGGTTGCGCTGGCCCGCGAAGGTGGCATCGGTGTGATCCACCGCAACCTGACCATCGAGGGTTAGGTGCGCGAGGTCGAGAAGGTCAAACGTTCCGCGAACGGCGTGATCCTCGATCCGGTGACTCTGCCGCCGACCGCGAAGGTGGGGGAGGCGCGCGAGATCATGACGCGCCACAACATCTCCGGACTGCCGATCGTCGAAGGCACGACCGTGGTCGGGATCCTCACCAACCGCGACTGCAAATTCCAAACCTCCCACGACACGCCCGTGGCCGAGGTCATGACCAGCACGGACCTGGTCACCGCGCCGCCGGGAACTTCGCTCGATGAAGCGCGCGATCTCTTGCACAGGCGCAAGGTCGAAAAACTCCTGATCGTCGATAAAGGGATGCGCCTGCACGGCCTGATCACGATGAAGGACTTGAAGCAGCTTTCTGAGTTCCCGCAGTCGGCGCGCGATGCCCGCGGGCGCCTGCGCGTCGGCGCCGCCGTTGGCGTGCACGACTACGAACGCGCGGAGCGCCTGGTCGCCGCCGGTGTCGACGTCTTGGTGGTCGACACCGCCCACGGCCACAGCTCCAATGTGATCGAGACCGTGCGCGAATTGAAGCGCAAGCTCACCGTCGACGTGGTCGCCGGCAACGTGGCGACCGCCGCGGCGACGCGCGAACTCGTCGCGGCGGGCGTCGATGGCGTCAAGGTCGGTATCGGGCCGGGTTCGATCTGCACCACGCGCATCGTCGCGGGGATCGGCGTGCCGCAGCTCACCGCGGTCATGGACAGCGTGTCCGCCGCGCGCGATTCCGGCGTGCCGGTGATCGCCGACGGCGGCATTCGCTATTCCGGCGACGTGGTCAAGGCGCTCGCGGCGGGAGCTTCGAGCGTGATGCTCGGCTCGTTGTTCGCGGGCCTCGAAGAAAGTCCCGGCGAGACGATCCTGTTCAAAGGCCGCTCGTTCAAGGTCGTGCGCGGCATGGGCTCGATCGGCGCGATGATGCAGGGTTCGAAGGAGCGCTATCGCCAGGGCAACGTCGAGGACATCCATAAACTCGTGCCGGAGGGCATCGAGGGCATGGTGCCCTACCGCGGCAAGCTCTCGCAGTTCGTGTATCAAATGGTCGGCGGCGTGCGCGCGGGCATGGGCTACGTCGGAGCGAGAACGATCCCCGAGTTGTGGGAACGCGCGCAATTCCTGCGCGTGACCAGCGCCGGCGTGCGCGAGAGCCATCCGCACGACGTCACGATCACCAAAGAGTCTTCGAACTACTTCCACAATCAGGAATGAAGAGCGTTCCGCGCGGGATATTGGTCGTCGACCTTGGCGCGCAGTACGCACAGCTCATCGCGCGCCGCGTGCGCGAGGCGGGCAGCTACTGCGAGATCGCTCCTCCACGCCGCGCACTCGAAGTCGCCGCCGCGATGGACCTCGGCGGCGTGATCCTGTCCGGCGGACCGGCATCGGTGTACGCCGCTGATGCGCCGGTGGTGCCCGAAGCGATCCTGCAACTCG
Organism: Planctomycetota bacterium; assembly: GCA_043760765.1. Lineage (GTDB taxonomy): Bacteria > Planctomycetota > UBA1135 > UBA1135 > JADJQU01. The sequence continues at coordinate 5,164 of JAYUOR010000820.1, forward strand.
GCGTTCCTGTGCTCGGGATTTGCTACGGCATGCAGTGGATGTGCCAGGCGCTCGGCGGCGAAGTGCGTCCAGCACCGAAGCGTGAGTTCGGGCGTGCCTCGATTGCAGTGACCCGCGCCGAAGGTCTCTTCGAGGGCATCGGCGGACACATCGTCGTGTGGATGAGTCACGGCGACCAGGTGGAGCGCGTGCCGGCGGGCTGGGAAGTCTACGCACAGACCGACACCTGTCCTTTCGCGGCGGCCGGCGATCCTGCGCGCGGATATTTCGGCCTGCAGTTCCACCCCGAAGTCACGCACACGTTGCGTGGCGCGGAGTTGATCGAGAACTTCGTCACCAACGTCTGCAAGATGCCCGGCGACTGGAAGCCCGAGGGCATCGTCGAGCGCGAAGTACGCAAGATCAAAGCGCTCGTCGGCGAACGTGGCGAGGTCGTGCTCGGCCTCTCCGGCGGCGTCGACAGTTCCGTCGCGGCCCTGATCGTGCATCGAGCGATCGGCGCGCGCCTGCATTGCATCTTCGTCGACAACGGCCTCTTGCGGCACGGCGAGCGCGACGCGGTCGAGGCAACGTTTCGCGATCACTTCCATCTTGACCTGACCGTGGTCGACGCCTCCGAGCGTTTCCTGCGCTCGCTCGCCGGGATCACCGAACCCGAGCGCAAGCGCAAGTTGATCGGGCGCGACTTCGTCGACGTGTTCAAAAGCGAAGCCGTGCGCTTCAACGGCGCGAAGTTCCTCGGCCAGGGCACGCTCTATCCCGATGTGATCGAATCGGTCAACGTTTTCGGCGGCAACA
>JAYUOR010000821.1:0-2374 GCA_043760765.1 Planctomycetota bacterium
GCCTGTTCCGTGCTGGGCCAGCTCGGTTCGCCGCGCGCGCGTGCCGCGCTCGAGGAATTCATGCGCAGCGAAGACGAGGCCGAAGCTCAGGCAGCGCAGGCGGCGCTGGCAAACTGCGCGGCGTATTGATGGCTCTGCCGGTCTCGCGCGCAGTCCATCCGTATCAGCGAAGTTCCAAGCGGCAGCTCAGCGCCACGCCAGATACCAGTTGCTCAGCCTCGAGGCCCTACACGTCGACCGCCGGCACGTACTCGTTCGACGACTTGGGCTGCGACTGGCCGGTGGCTTTGACGTAGATGTCGAAGACCTTTTGCTCGATCGGGAAACGGTACTCGCCGTTTTTCAAACGCCAGCCGGCGATTTTCGAGAGTGAATCACGCATCCACTGCGCGCCCTCGGTGACGTGCTTGTCGTAGATCGCCGCCGTGTTGTTGTAGCGCGTCCAGGTGCGGCGGATGTCGTCGGGCAGCGGCGTGTTGTGCGAGTTGTACTTGTATTCGAAGCACTGGCCCCACTCGTAGAAATCCTTCGGCGGCACGTAGCCCAGTTTCAGCGCGGCGTCGAAGTCCTCGGTGCCGGGGATCGGCCGGAAGGGATAGACCTCCGAGCCCGCCAGCGGGTATTCGTGTTTGATCGACGCGGCGAGTTTGAGCGTCGCTTCCATCGACTCGCGCGTCTCGCCGGGGTAGCCGATGATCCAAAACGTGCCGGGGATGATGTTGCGCTTCGCCAGGGCGTTGATCGCCTTGGGAATGTTGTCGATCTTGATCTTCTTCTTGATGCGCTCCTGCATCTCCTTCGTGCCGGCTTCGGCGCCGAGCCACAAAAGGTGACACTTCGATTCCTCGAGCAGATCGAGCGTCGGCTCCTTGTAGCGCATGATCGTTTCGATCTCGATCGTGCCGTTCCAATGGATCGGCACCTTGAGCTCGATCATTTTCTCGCAGAAGGCCTTGGTGCGCTTTTCGGCGACGCCCCAGTTCGCGTCCTGGAAACGCAGCACGTCGAACTTGAAGCGCTGCTGCAGTTCGGCGATCTCTTCGGCGAGCTTGTCGCCTTCAATCGCCTTCCAACGCCGGCCGGTCAGCGCGGGCGAGCAGCAGAACGTGCACGGCTCGGGGCAACCGAAGCTCGAGAAATGGCTGAAACCGCGCGGCGGATTGTCGACTGTCCACTTGCCGGGCAGCGGGAAGCGGTGACGCACCTTGAGCCGCGTCGGTTTGGTCTGCAGCTCGGCGTATTTCTCGTATTCGAGCAGGTGCCAGGGCACTGGTTTGAACTTGTCGAAGCCGACGACTTCGCGGTGCGCTGTGTAAGCGACCTCGCCGTCGCGCAGGATCGCGAGACCCGGCACGTTGGCCAGCGGCTCGCCATTGGCGACCGCTTCGCAGACTTCGAAGAACGTGATCTCGCCTTGCCCGATGCCCACGGCGTCGGCGATGCCGCCCTTCAAGTACATCTCGGGCGTGACGCTCGGGAACCAGCCGCCCCAGATGATCGGCAACTTCGGATGGCGCTCGCGCACCGCCTTGGCCACGACGTAACCGTCGAAGACCTGATAGCCGAGGATGCACGAGCTCGCGAAGAGCAGCGCGCCCTCGCAGGCCTGCAAGACTTTCTCGATGTAGTTGGGCTCGATCATCGCGTCGATCATCACGACTTCGTAGCCCGCGGCCGCGGGTCCGGTCGCGATCTGCAACAGCTCGAGCGGCAACAGGTCCGCCGAGAAAATCTCGCCGCGCTTGGGGTCGGCGCGATGCGGCAGGAAAAGGACGATCTTCTTGCGTGCTTGGATCACTGGATGGATTCCGTCAATTTGCTCCGACGCCCGGAGCATGCGGCGTCACGCCAGAAGTGCGGTCGATTTCGATGTTGCGCGCGTTGTTCTTGTTCGCGCGCGACTTCGTGTACAGGTGGAAAAGCTTCTGCTCGAAGGGGAAGGAGTAGTTGGCGTTCTTCAAACGCCAGCCCGCGATCTCCTTCATCATGCTGCGCACGGCGCCCGAGCCTTCGATCGCCAGGCCGTCGTAGAACGTCGAGGTCACGCCGTAGCGCTTCCACAGACGGAACACGTCCATTGGCAGGCGGATGTCGTCGACGGTGAGCTTGTACTCGAGGCAGGCGCCCCACTGTTCGAGCGTCTGCGGCGGGTGATAACCCAAGGTCAGCGCCGTGTTGAAATCTTCGGTGCCCGGGATCGGCCGGAACGGAAAAATGTCCGAGGCCGAGCGCGGGAATGCGTACTTCATCGCCGCGGCCAGGCGAATGGTCTCGAGCATCGATTCGCGCGATTCGCCGGGGTAACCGATGATCCACGAGCAGCCCGACTGGATGCCGCGCGAGAACAATTTCGTCAGCGCGATTTCGATGTCGG
>JAYUOR010000822.1:0-5941 GCA_043760765.1 Planctomycetota bacterium
CTTCGACCGGCGAAAACGGCTGCTTCGCGGCCCCCATCCCCCTCCGGAGTGCTACCGTGACGGCATGATCAGGGGCTTGGACTTCCTATCCGTCCAGGCGTGCGACTTCCTCCGTGTGAGGATTCGAATGATCTCGGTGCGTCTGCTACCTGCCCCTGGCGTCATCCGAGTGATTGGTGAGGAGCCGGAGGTCTTGCCTCCGGTGCGTTCTCTCTTGGGCGAGCGACTGTTCTACTGGCGTTTCCGCGACTCGATTGGGTAAGAGCAATTGCCCGTTAGGGCCTCCTCAGGAACGCTGCTCCAATCCAAACGCAAATCATGGTCGAGTAGCTCATCATTACCTCCAGGCTTGAAACAAGTTCAATCGAAAGTGAGTGGCCGAACCCAACCGAGGCGGCAACCGACAGCGATGCAGTCGCTCGCACACCCAAGTCTTTGAGCCCAAGCCGGAAGTGCCCCAGCTCGGGCTTGTATCGCGTTGTCAGGCCCCCCGATCTGCGAGCGGAAGGGGAACCACCGTATAGGACAGTCAGCGCCCGAAGTCACACCACGTTTCGGGGCTGTCAGGCCTCGGCCGAACGAGTCCACCCTCAGTTCGGCCAAGCTGGTCCACTGTCCCTCGTCGAGACGCCGGGCTCCCCATAGCGACCGCCGGGCACCAATCCTCGGAAACGGGCCGCGCGCATTGATCGTTGTGGCGCTCGTGACGCCCGCCCCCTTGCACCGCGCGCGCTAGATCCTCGCGCGCCATGCGCACGCGACAGTCATCGTGCGTAGTGCGCAAGCATCCCGCAGTTCGGACAGCGGAACGCCGTTACCGCGAACTGTCTGCGTCCCTTCACCTTCACTGTGCCCCAGATGCTCAGCTCCGGCTCGCCCTCCGACCAGGTTTGGGGCTTGGCGCTTGAGGATTGGATTCGGTCGAGGACGAAGCCTTCCTCCATTCGGACCTTGCAGACGGGGCAGGTGGGCTGCGGGGTGTTCATGGGGAATGCTCCGGCGTGGATAGCCGACATCGTACTGATCACGGCGCGCGGAAGACGCCGGCGCTCGTGGCGAACGGCCTGCTGGCCAATGCGTGCGGTAGATAACGCGGCTGCTTGCACACGCGCGGCGGACCGGAAGTACCATTCGCGATGAGCAGCCCATGGCACGCCCCCTTACGATCCTGATCTCGTTCCTGTCCGGGCTCGTGATTGGAGTCGGCGCGACGCGCTTCGCCGTGGGGCGCGGGCCAGAGCTCGAATCGCCCGCCGATCGCACGCCGAGTGCCGAGCTCGGTGGGACGCCAGGGCCGGATCTGGCAGAACTAGCGGCTGAAATCCGGTCGCTGCGACAATCGCTTGAGATGCGAGATAGCGCGGCCGCCCGGACTCCCGCTTCAGGTGAGGACCCTCGCATCACGCAATTGCTCGCTGACTTTCATGCCTTGGCCGGCCGCGTCACTGATGGAGCCGATTTTGTTGGAGGACACACTCGCCGCACCGACTTGCTCTCAGGAATCGGTGCGACAGGAAAGCCCTCGTTCGCTGAGATCGACGCGCTTTCCGACATCAGCATGCCGTCGCTCGACCGCGTCTCAGATGAGTGGACGACCGCTCATATGCTGTGGACGATCCCGGAGATCGTCGAGCGGTATGGGATGCCGAAAAATATCTGGGCAACGAGCGAGCGTTCCACGCTGCAATACCATCGCCTACGCGCAGACGGTGGCCGGGTCCTGATTGACTTCACCGTGACCGAGGGAATCGTGACCCGCGTCTGGGTCAATCGGTGAGCGCGCACAATCGCGCGCGTGGACAACAGGGCTCGAACGGGGAGCCAGTGCAAGTTGATTCGCGTGCCGGTTCGGCGCGGGGCGAGGAGGCTGCGGAGTACGCGCATAGCGTCAACGGTTTCCGTGGCTGCTCTAGATCCGCTGCGATCCGCGCCAAAAGCTCGTTCATGGTGGCGAGTTCCGCGACGAGGGCGGGGCTCGTGGCGGTTGTAGACAGGGATTGTGCGTGCGGTGCTGGCGCGGGGCACGCGGGCTTGCGTTGCAGGAATCATCGAGTTGGTCATCCACTCGTTGCGCTGCCACATTATTGGAGCGGCGATTGACAGCCTTCCACCCAGGCTTCAGGCTGCCCGCATGCCTGAACCGAATGCTGCGGATTTAGTCTCTGCGATAGGATCTATCCTCACTGTTCCGGCCGTCTTCTACGGCGCCTGGGTCGCGCACCAAGGCCTGAACACGTGGCGAAAACAATTGCGTGGCACGTATGAGTTCGACCTGGCGCGGAGACTGCTGCGCGCTGTACTTGAAGTCGGGGACGAACTCGAATCGTTTCGCGGGACGATGCTATCCAATGCCGAGATGTTCGAGGCAATGAAGTGCGCCGGGATTGACATGGCATCCGTCAATGTCATGAAGGACCCTCGGGCGGAGCCACTCGCGTACAGGCGCCGATGGCGTCGCGTTCTCAAGGCGCGCAGCAGGCTACATGTCGCGGTTGTCGAAGCCGAAGTCATTTGGGGAAACGACGCTAAGGCAATTGAACTGGATTTGGAGAAGCCGCTACGACTGGTATACGCGGCAATGGAAATGTTCGCGGATCGAAACGACCGCGCAACTGAGTCAAAGGAAACACGCGACCTCTATCACAAGTTGCGTGGCCACCTGAATTCGGGAGCAAAGCCCGATGAGATTGCTGACCAAGTCGCAGCGGCGACCAAGCGGTTTGAGGACTTCGTTTCTCCACACCTTCGACGCGATTGATTGCAGCGATCAGAGTTGAATCGCCCAGTTGTGTTATCCACATTGCCTAAACCATGTGACTGACCGCACTCCTCTCAGGTCCTCGCGCATGCTGACTCGCATTTGACCGGGAATGTGCCCCAAAGGTGCGCTTTTGGTGGGCCATTTTCGGCGATCGAGAAAAGGGGAACTTTGAGCCTCGAATCGCCAGTATCGCCCCCGACGAGGCCGATTCGAAAGTTCCTGGCGGGGAACTGTGGTGGTGAACTTTGGCCGTTTTCGACCTGAGGTGGGAACACTGAGTGCACGTGCGCTTGTGGTGCCTCTTTCGTTCCCACTGTTCCTCCGAAGTGCCATGAAGCAACTCAGGCAAACTACTTGAATCCCGCGTCATTGTGCGCTTGAATATCCACCAACGAGCCCGGCCTTTTCTGTTTCGCCACCTAATTCCAAGTTGGCCGCTCGCATCCGGCCCCGTCGTCTTTGGAGACCAACTTGGAAAAGTCATCGCCTGCCCGTTCTTCTTCGCTCCCTGGCCTTGTCGTGCGCCGTGTTGCGCTCAGCGAGATCCAGGTCGACCCCGCAAACGCTCGCACGCACAACGAGCGCAACCTTCCTTGTCGGCCTGATGCACGGAATAGAACGCGCGTGCTGGTGCGTTGCCGGCGATGGAAAAGACAAAGGTCCGCAGGCCAGCTTCGCGGTAAGTCCCGGGCACGTTGGCCAGGTCGGGCCATCTGAAAAGGTCGTCCCGCCGCACACGCTCCGCGATCTGCTCGACACGGCCCTCCATCAGTACCTCCGCCGGGTCAACACGATCCGCGATGCGTTCGAACTGAAGACCGACCTGGTGTCGGCCATCGAGTCGCTGCCGGGGCGGACGAAGCACGCGCTCGTGGAGTTCGACCGCTCGGTCCTGAAGCCGATCAAGAGCATCCTGCGGACGAGCGGGCTGGAGCAGTGGGAGGTTGGGCGCTACCTGATTGCGCTCCACGCTCCGGACGCGAACCGCCTGGCCGTGGCTCGGAATCCACGGTTGAACGGCCTGTTCTCGAATCCGTACTCCGGAATGACGAACGCCGAGGCTGCGAAGATCGTGGCCGACGCGCACGCTGGGCCAAACGCGGCTGCGTTCAAGTCGATTGCGACGATCATGCGCCGCGTTTCGGAGGACAAGCTGAACAGACTTGTCGAGAGCGACCTCCTCTCCAAAGAGGAGGCCGACCAGTGGCGCGCAGACCTCGGGCCGAATTATATCAGCATGCGGGGCTCGGAGTACGACCTGCCCGAACGCCGCTTCGAGGCTCCGCCGAGATCGGGGATTCGAGGCCCGGAATCCAAGCGCCGCGGGGACAAGTCGAATGCCAGCTACGCGGAGGTCATCCCCAACACGATCTCCGGCGCGCTCTCGAAGATCGTCCGCGCGCACGCGAACGAGGTGGCGAAGACCGTGGGCGATTTCGTGCAGGAGCCAAGAGCCTGCCGCGCGAGCGCTGTCGGAGGAAACTTCGTGGCACGCTGAGAACCACTCGACCCGCAGAAAACGGCGAAAACGGCTGCTTCACGGCCCCGGCCCCCGCCTGAGTGCTATCGTGAGGGCATGATCAGGGGCTTGGAATTCCTATCCGTGATGCTGCCGATCGTGGCGCCGCGGGTCTGAGCGCGCGTGCCGATCATCAGCAAGGAGTTGAATCGGGGGATCAGGCGCCGCTTCAAGCGCGGTCTGAATTCGGTACTGCGCCTCGTCGTCCGGCCTGCCGCTGGAGAGGTGCCGAGTGCAACCGAGGTTCGGCACGTTCTCCTGTGTCGCATCAATCACCGCTTCGGCAACACGTTGTTCCTCACGCCGCTCCTGAATGCGCTGGAGGCGACGTTTCCCGAGGCCACCGTGGACATCGTGCTCGGCGACAAGTCGCTCGCGCCGCTGCTCGGAAACCGTCCCAACGTCGGTCAGATCTTCGCGTTCGCGCGCTGGGACTGGCGCGAAATCAGGCGCTTTGCGCGAGTCGTGCTGCAGTTGCGCAAGGCCTCCTACGACCTGGTCATCGACCCCTGCCATGACTCCATCAGCGATCGCCTGGTCAGTGCGGTGGTGCACACCAAGGGCCGCGTCGGATTCCAGACCACGAGCCAGTGGCTCCCGCTCACGGTCGGGGTCGCTCCCGCGGACAAGCCCGGTCACGACGCGCGGGCAGCGCTCGCCCTGCTGCAGGGTTTCGTCACACCCAGGACGGCGCCCTTCAGCGACTGTCTCGACGTGCGCTTGTCGGCAGAAGAGCTTCGAGCGGGGGCCGAGGACCTGCGCCTGTGCACGCAGAACCGGCTGCCGGCTGGCCAGAAGACCATCGGCTTCTTCACCGATGCGCGCGACCGCAAGCGCCTGCCCGCTGGTTGGTGGGCTGCCTGGGTGGAGGCCATCCGCACCCGGGCGCCGGAGGCTGGCCTCGTCCAACTCGTGGCTCCCGGCGCGTCACCCGCATACCCGGGCGTGCCGTGCATCGAGAGTGCGGATCTGCGACGCCTCGGAGCCATGCTGGCCAATCTGGATCTCTTCGTTTCGTGCGACACCGGACCGATGCACCTCGCTTCTGCCGCCGGCGTCGCGACGATCGGGCTCTTCACGGTGACCAGCCCCGTTCGCTACGGCCCCATCGGTCCGGAAGACCTGGCGCTCGAGATCAACGGCATGGAACCGGCGCAAGTGGCCGAACGGGTGCTCGCGCGACTGGAACGGGTCACGCGCAGGCCGGCGCTCGTCCAGCTTCCGTCGCAGCGCTGACTGTAACTGTTCGGGCAGCGCCATTCCCGACAGGTCCGCTTGCCGCGCTTTCGGCTTGATCAGACCTTTGCGGCCTGAATCATTCGCTCGAGGATGCTGGCGCGGTGGGCCTCCACGACGGGTGCCCACTTCGCTTTCCATCCGTAGGGCGTCAGCTCCTTCACGTCGCTGACCTTTCCGATCCGTAGCAGCACGTCGCGCAGGTACGTGCGCGGATCGACGCCCTGTTCTTTGCAAGTCGCGATCAGCGAGTACATCACGGCCGCAGCTTCGCCGCCGCGTTCGTTGCCGAAGAAGATCCAGTTTGTGCGGCCGACGGCGACAGTCAAGTCAGCGCGTGGTAGTCGGCGATGAAATAGAAGTGCTCGGCGGGCTCGCGCAGAGGCAACTCGATGTGCTGGCGGATGGCGCCGAAGTAGTTGCCG
>JAYUOR010000823.1:0-5939 GCA_043760765.1 Planctomycetota bacterium
ATCACGGAAAAGCGCGCGCAGGACGCCTTGCTGCGCGCGCGCGACGAAGGCCTGTACAGCTCGGTCACCGATTGCGGCGCGGGCGGACTTTCGTCCGCCGTCGGCGAGATGGGCGCGGACTGCGGCGCGCACGTGCACCTCGATCGCGTTCCGCTCAAGTATCCCGGGCTCTCGCCCGCGGAAGTCTGGATCAGCGAAGCCCAGGAGCGCATGGTGCTCGCCGTGCCGGCGAAGAACGTCGCGCGCGTGCTCGAGCTTTGCGCCGCGGAAGATGTCGACGCCACCGTGATCGGCGATTTCACGGACACGAAGCGCCTGGTGCTCGAACATCGCGGGACGCAGGTGGGCGACCTCGACATGCACTTCCTGCACGAGGGCACGCCGCGTCCGTTGCGCAAGGCCGTGTGGAAACCGGTCGTGAACGCCGATCCGGGGTGCCCGCCTTGCGCGGACCACACGCGCACGCTCCTGGAGTTGCTCGCGCGGCCGAACATCGCCAGCAAGGAATGGATCGTGCGCCAGTACGACCACGAAGTGCAGGGCCGCTGCGTACTGAAGGCGCTCGTCGGTGTCCACGACGACGGCCCGGGAGATGCGGCCGTGCTGCAACCTCTCGAACATTCGCGGCGCGGCCTGGCGATCGGCTGCGGTGCCAATCCCGATCAGGGCGCGCTCGATCCGTGGGCGATGGCTTCCGCGTCCATCGACGAAGCCCTGCGCAACGTCGTCGCGGTTGGCGGCGATCCAGAGCGCACGGCGATCCTCGACAACTTCTCGTGGGGCAATTGCCAACGGCCCGAAAATCTTGGTGCGCTCGTCGAAGCTTCGCGCGCCTGCTACGCGACGGCCAAGGCCTTCGGCACACCGTTCATCTCCGGCAAGGACAGCCTGAACAACGAATACCGCGTCGGCGACGAGACGATCGTCATCCCGCCGACCTTGTTCGTGACCGCGGTTGCGATCGTGCCCGACATCGCGCGCGCGCTGAGCATGGATCTCAAGGAAGCCGGCAACGCGCTCTACCTGATCGGCATGACCCACGCCGAACTCGGCGCGGCGCAGTACACGGCGATGTGCGGGCTGCGTGGCGGGCGTTCGCCCCGGCCTGACCTTGCGCTCGCGCCCGCGCGGCTGGCAGCGCTGCATCGCGCGCTGCAGGCCGGCTTGGCGCGCGCCTGCCACGATCTTTCCGAAGGTGGACTCGCGGTCGCCATCGCGGAAATGGCCTTCGCCGGTGGACTCGGAGCGACGGTCGATATCTCGCGCATGCTGTGCGCCGACCTGGCCCCGGGCTTTGACCCGACCTCGACGCGCTTGTACTCCGAATCGTGCACCCGTTTCGTGGTCGAGGTGCGGCCGGAACACGCCGCCGCCTTCGAGAAGATTCTCGCGGGCCACGACTGCGCTCGCATCGGCACCGTCAGCGGCCAGCCGCGCCTGGAAGTGCGCGCCGCGCCGAACAACGTGGTGATCGACGTCGAGATCGAACGCCTGCGCGCCGCGCACAACGGGGGCTTCCAGGGATGAAGACCGCGCCCCTCGCCATCGTCGTACGCACCGCGGGAACCAATTGCGACCGCGAGACCTGCATGGCGCTCGAGCGCGCAGGCGCACGCGTCGAACTCTTGCACTTGCATCGCCTGATCGAAGAGCCCGCGCGGCTCGACGCAGCAACGCTGCTGATTTTCCCAGGCGGATTCAGTTACGGCGACTACGTCGCGGCCGGCCGTGTGCTGGGCTTCGAAGTGCGCCAACACCTGGCGGGCCCGCTGGCCGAATTCGTCGCACGCGGCGGCTTCGTGCTCGGCGTCTGTAACGGGTTCCAGGTGCTCGTCGATACCGGACTGCTCGAGGGTGTACCAGCTTCCGGCGAGCGCACGCTGGCGCTTTCGAACAACGTGCGCGGCCGCTTCGAATGCCGCTGGGTGCACCTGATCAACGAAGACTCGCGCTGTAGCTGGCTTCCGGCCGGCCACGTCTGGCCCGTGCCGATCGCACACGGCGAGGGCCGCCTCGCCGTGCGCGACTCGGCCGTGCTCCAGAAACTCGCCGCCGAGCGCCGCATCGTCTTTCGCTACGTGCGCGTCGACGGCTCGCGCTCGGACGACCTCGAGACCTGTCCGAACGGATCGCTCGATCAGATCGCCGGCCTGTGCGACATGAGCGGCCGCGTGATCGGGCTGATGCCGCACCCTGAACGCAACATCACACCCTGGCACCATCCGCACTGGACCCGGCTATCGGGCACGCGCAGCGAAGGTGAAGGGCTTGACTTCTACCGCCGAATGGTCGTGGCCGCCTCGCAGTCGGCGACCACACGTTCCGCGCGGGTTCCTACCAACTCCTAGAAACTAAGGACTTTTCCCATGCGCACTGCAGTATTCGCCGCTCTTCTCGCCCTACCTCTGTTCGCCGGTTGCGCCGCCGCCGTGGTCGGTGGAGCCATCGGTGGTCTCGTGATCCAAAAGGATGTCATCGGCAGCAACGTCTACGAGACCCGGCTCAACCTCGATGTCAGCAAGGTCTGGCCCGTGGTCAAGACCACGCTGTCCGACACTTCGCTCGACACGATCGAGATCGACGAAGGCGTGCGCATGGCCAAGGCCAAGGTCGACGGCGCTTCGGTGACCGTGACCTGTGAGGCCTACGACCTCGACAAGACCGTGATGCGCACGCGCGCCGCCAAGTACGCCGGCACGATCAACGACGCCGAGATGGCGCGCCTGATCCAGGAGCGCATCATCCTGCGCCTTGAAAAGCTGAAGTAGTCCTCAGGGCGCGAGCCCCGGATTCGACTGAACCGAATGCGCGGCGGATGTGCGGGTTTCCCGTCCATCCGCCGCGTTCTTCTTGCGCTTGGCCACGCAGGCGCGGCAATAGCCGATCAGCCGGTGATCGTGCTTGAGGATCTCGAAGCCCTTTTTGCGCGCGGCTTCGAGCTGCAAACTCTCGATGCGCATGTCGTGAAATTCCTCGATACGTCCGCAGTCGAGGCAGACCATGTGATCGTGGTGGCCGTGGCCGAGCACGTGTTCGTAGACCCATTCGCCGCGGCCGACGTCGAGCGTCTTCATGAACTCGCCGTCGAGCAAGAGCCCAAGCGTGCGATAGACCGTCGCGCGAGAAACCCTTGGGCCGGGTTCGTTCGAGAGCCAGGCGTACATGAGTTCGGCGCTGAAGTGTTCGTGCGTCGCGAAGGCGCGATCGAAGATGCGCGAACGCTGCGAGGTCAGCTTGAGCGAACGAGCGCGCAAGAAGGCCTCGAACGCGCGTTTGATGGCGGCTTGTTTCATGGACGCTCGATTTTGGGCCGCAGGCTGCCGGATCGCCGAACGAGGATGGTCTGTGCGGCAGCGGGGCGCAAGCCGGCAGCCCGGCCGCGCCGTTCAGCGCGCGCCTGGCCGACGCAGTGGACGATCGGATTCTTCGGCCCGCGAGGGCTGCACGGCGGAGGCTCCATCCCCGGAACTCGACGGCTTGCGCGTCAGATGCCGCAGGCCGATATCGCGCCGACAGAAGCGACCTTCCCACTGCAGCTTGTCGAAAGCCGTGTAGGCGTGCTGGCGCGCCTCGGCGAGATCCTTGCCCAGCGCGGTCACGCACACGACGCGGCCGCCGTCGGTGACGACTTCCTTGTTCAACCCGCGCGCGAAACGAGTACCTGAGTGGAACACGACCACCTCCGGTTCCTTGTCGGCCTCGTCGAGACCGTGGATCGGATCGCCTTTGCGAATTTTTCCGGGATAGCCCTCGGCAGCGCCGATGACTCCGACGCAGACGCGCGAATCCCACTCGGGCCCCTCGAGTTCGCCGAGCTTGCCCTTGGCGGTCGCGACCAGGTACGGCACGAGATCGGACTTCATGCGCCGCATCAGGGCTTGCGCTTCGGGATCGCCGAAGCGGCAGTTGTACTCGAGCACGCGCGGTCCGCTCTCGGTCAGCATCAGGCCGACGAAAAGCACGCCGCGGAAACTGAGTTCCTCCAGGCGCATGCCGTGCAGCGTCGCGACAAGGACGTGCTGCTCGATCTGACGCATCACACGCCGCGAGAGCACGGTGACCGGCGAACACACACCCATGCCGCCCGTGTTCGGCCCCGTATCGCCGTCGCCAACCTGCTTGTGGTCCATCACCGGATCGAGGATCAGAAGCGCTTCGCCGTCGGTGATCGCCAGCACTGAAACTTCTTCGCCTTCGAGGAATTCCTCGATCACGACTTCGTTGCCGGCGTCGCCGAGCGTGCGCTCTTCCATCAAGGCATCGAGCAGCGTGCAGCCCTCGCGCGCGCTCTGCACGATCGTGACACCCTTGCCGCCGGCGAGCCCGCTGGCTTTGACCACCTGCGGCCACTGCGTGCAGGACTCGAGGTAGGACTTCGCGGTGCCCGAGCGGTCGAAGCGCCGCGACTGCGCGCATGGAATGCGGTGGCGCGTGAGGAATTCCTTGGCGAAGACCTTGGAGCCCTCGAGTCGCGCGCCGCTCGCGTCGGGCCCGAAGACCAGAATGCCTGCCGCGCGCAACTTGTCGGCGAGGCCCAGGCAGAGCGGTTCTTCGGGGCCGATCACGGCGAGCTCGACCGCTTCGCTCTTGGCAAGTTCGACCAGCGCCGGGATGTCGTTGGCCTTGACCGGCACGTTGCGCGCGACCGAGGCGGTGCCGGCGTTCCCAGGAGCGCAAAGCACCTCCGTGACCAACGGGGAAGAACGGATTTTCCAGCACAGAGCGTGCTCGCGCCCGCCGGAACCGACGACCAAGACCTTCATCCGTAAATCCTCATTGTCTGCGATCGGCGTTCGAGCCGGATCGGGCAAGCTAGAGAGAGTACGCCATGGGCTGGCTCGCGCGCCAGTGCGCTCCCTCGCTCCCGAGTTGGATCCGCGCTACCCTAGCGGGCTCGCGCGGGGAGTACCTCAGTTGGTAGAGGGGTAGCTTTGGGTGCTACCAGTCGTGGGTTCGAGTCCCATCTCCCCGACCAGGCGCCCGTAGCTCAGTTGGATAGAGCATCCGATTTCTAATCGGACGGTCGCAGGTTCGAGTCCTGCCGGGCGCGCCCTTTGCCCCCCTGAACGCGCCCGCGAGAAACTGCGTCGCGCGCCACGTGAAGGCACGCCCGCGCCCAAATCCGTGCAGCGCAGCCTAGGCTTACCGAGTTCCGTGCGATCGGGGTGCTCTAGCGCCGCGTCCCCCTCGCGCGGGAATGCCTGAATCTCAGCCTTCGCTTACTCGACGGCTGCGGCGGTCCTGATCTTCGGCACTGCGAGTCGCCAAAACTTCTACGGCAGCGACGCTGAGGCGTACCCCACGTCACTTCCGGCGTGTGCCGCTCGCCTCGCGCCGAGCGCACGCACCGAGCACTGCAGCCTCGCGCGGGTGCCGCATTGAAGAGTCCGACGCGTACCGGACGGCGACCCAAGTCTTGCGCACGCTGCACGCGCCGGGCCAGCGCGGGCACTAGCATGCCGGCATGAATTCCTCGCTTGGCGCGGTGTTGCTCTTCGCCTTCGCGCAACTGCTCGCTTGCTCGCACCAAACGCCTTCCGCGGAGCAGCGTGCGATTGCGCTGATCGAGCGGCTCGGCGGCAAGTATGAGCGCGCGGGCGGCAAGCCAGCGGGCGCCATCGAATCGATCGACTTGCACGGCAGCGCCTCGCATCTGGTCGAATTGGAAACGCTGCTTCTCGGTGGCACGCGGATCAGCGACAGCGGACTCGCGCAAGTCGCCCCACTCCAGAAGCTCGTAAAGCTGAGCGTATTCGACACCGACATTGGCGACGGCGCGCTCGAGCACATCGCGGGATTGAAGCAGCTTGAAACCCTGCTCGCGGTCCAGTCAAAGATTTCGCCCGAGGGTCTGGCCTCGCTGCAGGCGCGCTTGCCGAAGCTGCGCTTCAAGGAGTGAACGCCGGCTCGCGGCTCAAAGCCCCGGATGTTGCAGGTGG
>JAYUOR010000824.1:0-2368 GCA_043760765.1 Planctomycetota bacterium
GCGGGACGTAGGAAAGAGTCCGGGCAACGTGTCTGTTCGCTGGTCGACGAGAGACCCGATGAGCTCGTGGGCTTCGAGGACGTCAACGCCGGCGATCACTTCGGCATCGACCTGGACCGGGCGATCTCCAACGCAAGAACGGATCGACGTACTGAGGAATGTCCTCATCGACGAAAGGGATGGCAAAGTCCACTTTTGCGTGCGTGACCATTACCCCATGCAGGTCAGTAATGCGCGGTCGTATTGGTATCGGCGCTGAGTCCACCCTTTGGCTTTGTCGCGCTGCCGTCGATGCTCTACGCGGCGATGTCTCGCGAAGGCCGGCCTGCCGATGTGCAGCGATGCAGGCTGACATCGGGCGAGACGAGGGCCCCTGGCCAAATTGAGGGGCCTTCCATGAGGGGGCTGCTGCCATCTTTTTGGTGCCGGTTAGGCGAGGGGTGTTCGTTCTAGCCTCCCCTCTCCAAGGCAGATTCCGCATCGAGTCCGAGCCGGACCTGGCTGGGTGGAACCCACCCCCGCGGGCCCTAGGCGAGGTCAGGGGGCCGGTGGATGTCTAAACTTGACAGATTTAGGCATTCAAGCTAGACTTCGATCATGAGACAAGACAGCGATCTGACGAACATGAACATCTCCCTGCCGCGTCCGCAGCGGGAGTTCGTCGAAGCCGAAGCAGAGCGCTGCGGTTGCACGACAACGAGCGAGTATGTGCGTCGCCTGATTCACGAGGCGCAGAAACGCGTCGCGCTCGAGGACATGGAGAAGAAACTCCTGCAGGGGCTCGACAGTGGTGACCCGATCGAGATTACTCCAGAGTTCTGGGAGAAGAAGCGCCGCGAGCTTGTCGAGCGCCACGCGCGTAAGAAATCGTGATGCGCCTGAGCATCCGGCCGGAAGCCGATCAGGATCTCGACCAAGCTGCCGACTTCTACGCGCGCGAAGCGAACGTCGACGTCGCGCTGAGGTTCCTCGCTGCGTTCGACGCGGTCTGCGCCACGCTTCTCAAGCATTCTCAAAGCGGAGCCATCGTGAAGGTCGCAAGTCCGCGGCTGTCCGGCCTCCGATTTTGCGTTGTGCCGGGGTTCGAGAGCTACTTGGTCTTCCATATCCCCACACCGGGTTGCATCGAGGTGGTTCGCGTGCTTCATGGAGCGCGCGATCTCGCGCGCATCCTCGAAGACGACTCGACTCACGAGTAGGGCGAGCGCTCACCCGACCTTTTCCATAGCTTCCATCGCACGCTTGCGATCGATCTCAGCGTAGATCTGCGTCGCTTTCCACGATGCGGTGACCCAGCACGGCCTTCGCAGCATCCAGTCCGTAGTCGCGACGAAGTTGCGTGGCGGAATTGTGGGTCAGGCGATTCGGCGCCCACGGTTTCACGCCGGCGCGCGTACAAGCGCGCGCGATTGCTTGGCGATACGTGTTCACGTCGTATTGGTCGGCAAAGACCGCCTGCACGGACCGGCTGCGCTTGCGAGCTTGAGCGCGCACGTGACTCGGCCAGAGGGGCGTCTGCCGCGCAGCTCGCTCACGTTTGTGGCGGAGCTGCTCGCCATCGCGCGGAGAAAACAGAAACGTCTCCTGAGACCCAGGTCGCGCGGCACGAGGTTGATCCCGACAGTCGGCGCTTCGCTGGCGTATTTGCCGTCGGCAAAGACGAACTTTGTGTCGAGCGACCTGCTCGAACAACTTCCGGGTGACCCTGCTCATCGTCCCGGCGTCGCGCGAGAGCATCACCAGGTCGTACGCATGCCGAGGCACGATCGGCGATCCGTTTCTTGTGGATTGCGCTGTGCAGGAAGAGCGCTTTTTCCAGGAGGGTGCGTTCAGGAGCTTGGGCGAGCATTGCGCACGGCGCCTCCTTGAACTCGTTGGGGAAATGTACCGCCGCGTACGAGGTGATGTTCACATCCCTGGTTGGGTAGTGATCCGATCGCGCGGCCAATTCCAAGAGCACCACCGGCTTGATGTAGCGGCCGCCGTACGCGGCGAAATCATAGGCCGCAGGGTAGTAGAAAAGCACCTTGCTCTCGCTGCTGGACTCCGCGAGCTCGATGTCGAATGGCTCGACAAGTGCGCGCGTGAAGTTCTCCCTGAGCTTGGGGACGATGACTTCTTGGACATGCGCCTTCGCGGCGGTCGCCAGCGCAGTGACCGCTTTCTGCTGGCCCTTTCGACTCCTCTTCGCGGCCGGGTCTTCGCCACCGCCGAAGCCCAGATCCTCGCGCGCCAAGCTCAGGTCGATGTCCTCGGAGAATCGTTGGATGAGGCCAAAGCCCTTCGAAGTTGTGGAAAGGAAGTGCCATGGTTCCTTTCCACAAAGCTCCCGTAGGGTCGGCGCCGGATTGCGGAAAGCCTGCGCAGT
>JAYUOR010000825.1:0-5929 GCA_043760765.1 Planctomycetota bacterium
TCTTCGTAACACCGATCGAGTTGCACGGATTGGAATCCGTCATTGGAAATCTGCACGCGGCGAGAGTCGAAGTAACACGCTCCATCGGTGTCGGTGTCCCAGATGCACCAGAACGTGAGCGTCGCCGAGCCCGCCGGCGCGCTGATGTCGATCGGCGGCGAGTCCGCGGTTCCGGACGTGATGCCTACGCAGTTGGACGCGCCGTAGCAGAATCCGTCATTGAAATTCAGGCTGGCAGGTCCAGAGTGAAACGCCGGCGCGCCAAGCACGGCGGCCGGCGTCGCGTCCACGTTCCAGCGCGGGTAGGTCGGGCCGAGTCCGGGATCGAGCGTCCAGCCTGCCGCATCCGGGAAATCCGTGGCGTAGCGCACGGTCTGAGCGTGAGCGCTGCTGAACGCTACGAGCAACACAGCCGCCGTGAGCGCGAGACGATACATGTTGAACGTCTGCATGGCTTGCCCTCCCAGGAAGTCGTTCGCGAACGATTGCCGAACTCGAGTATCGGTCCCCGCAGCCTGTCGCGGGTCGGCGGTCTTCACAAGGGTAGAGGATAATCGGTGTAGCCGATTCCAACACATTCAGGCCGAACCCAGTGGATATAGCCCGCAGTGGATTGGCGCGCGCCACACTCGAGTCTGCGCCTCCAAGCCGGCAAGGAGTGGACTGAATTCACTCGAGCAGGCCCTCGGTGATCACCTCAAATCCGGCGAGTCGGAGGGGGTGTACAGGAGCGCACCAGAGCTGCTTGCCACGAACTGACTCGCCGCGCATTGGTGGTGAAATGCGGTCTTCAGCGATCGGTCGGAGATCTCGCCCCAGGCTTCGTCGGCCGCCCGCAGTAAAGCACCGCGTGGCCGCCGCCTTCGGGTTGGTCGTCGCCGTACATGTAGCTTCCGACGAGGAAGTCGCAAAGTCCGTCGCCATCCACGTCGCCGGCGCCGGCGAGCGAACGACCGAATCCCGCTCCCTCCAGTGCGCCGCCAGCAGTCCAGCACGCCGTGCGGGAGAGACCACCCGCAGATCCCAAGTACAACCATGCGGCACCTCCGTCGATCTTCGTCGAATCGAAGCCGCTGGCGCCGACGAGCACGTCGTCGAAGCCATCGCCATTCACGTCTCCAGCCGTTGAGACGCAGTGTCCGAAGTAAGCGCCGGCTTGGCCGCCTTCCGGAGACCAGTCGCCGGCAATCGGAATGCCGTCCGGCGCGCCCAGGAAAAGAAACGCCTTGCCTTCGAACGGGAGCGAGTGAGAGTAGTAGAGCGCGCCGATCAGCAAGTCGTCATACCCGTCTCCGTTCACGTCGCCCGCGGCCGAAACGCTGAAACCAAGGGCACCTTGTGGCTGACCTCCAGTCCTTGTCCATGCGGGTTCGCGAGCAAGTCCCGCCGCGGAGCCGAGATAGAGGTCAACCTTGCCTTCGTTGACCCAGGATCCGTCGTACCCGTAGGCCCCGATGAGCACGTCGTCGTACCCGTCGCCATTCACGTCACCCGCCGTCGACACCGCGTAACCGAAATGCGCGTTCGCTTGGGCACCCCGGGCGGTCCAGTCCGCTTTCTCGCTGAGCCCATGCGCGGATCCGAGGTAGAGAAAGGCCCGCCCCGACGCGATCAATTCCCCGTCGCCGCCGTGCGCACCCACGAGCACATCGTCGAAGCCATCGCCGTTCACGTCCCCGGCGCATGCGACACTCTCGCCGAACCGGGCCGAGGCTTGATCCCCCGTTGCTGTCCATGCCGGAGCCGATGCAAGGCCGCTCGCGGAGCCCAAGTAGAGCGACGCGCGTCCAGCGGCAAGCCCCTGGCCATTGCTTGCTCCGATGATCACGTCGTCGAAGCCATCGCCGTTCACGTCGCCAGCGCCTGCGAGCGCAGCACCGAACCCCCCTGCTTTCGTTTCCCCCTTGGCGGTCCAGGACGGCGACGAGGATGAAAGCCCCCGAGCACAGCCGCGGAAAAGGAACGCCGCTCCCACCTCAGCTCGCTCGTGGATCCACTGCGAGGCGCCCACGAGGACATCCTCGAACCCGTCTCCATCGACGTCGCCGGCGGACGCGACGGGGGAACCAAACCCCGCGTGCTTCTGGCCGCCCTTCGCCTGCCAAGGAGATGCCAGCTCGAGTGATCCATCGCAGTTGGGACCTGCGGGTCGTTCGACTGCGGAGACTCGTTCGACGGCGTCGGGAGTTGCCGCCGGCCAAAGCTTCAGGATTCCGTCGCAGCTCCAGGTCGCGAGCATGAGTCCGTCCGGAGAGAACGCCACGGAGTGCACGTGGTTTGCGAATTTGAGCGTGCAGACTTCTTGCCCGGTCTCCACGTGCCAGAGCTTGACCGACTTGTCGACGCTGCCGGTCGCCAGCGTGCGGCCGTCTGCGGCGAAAGCGATGGCGCGATAGCTGCCGCCGGCGTGGCCCTCGAATCTCCTGCGCACCTCGCTGAGAGACGGACCACGGAGTTCAGGCACCCAGTTGTTCTCGACCGTGGCCACTTCCGCGCCGTTGGGGGGCCGTACCAGCTCGAAAAACGCAGTGCCCACCGTGACCTTCGGCTGCTCGAGCGAGTCCGAGTTCCAGCGTTGCACCGTGTTGTCCCTGCCCGACGACAGCACGCTGGTGCCATCCTGATCGAACAGCACGCAAAGGACCTCCCTCCCGTGCTGCGAGTGCGAGCCCTTGCCTGCCTGAGTGTGCACATCCCACAGTGCGACCTTCCCATCCTTGCCGCCCGAGACGACGGTTCGGCCATCCGGCGAGAGCGCAAGGTCATTCACTTGCCCCGCGTGAGCAGCCACGCGAGCTAGGCGCTTGGCTTGGCCGACGTCCCACCACTCGAGATCGCCAGCTTGCGTGCCGAGTACCAGCGCTTCTCCGTCCGATGAAAAGATCGCGCAGGTCACATGTTCTCCGACCGCGAGCGTCGCGCGTCGCGCTCGAGACGCGACGTCGAGCAGCGCCAGGGCACCGCTGCGATCGTTCATCGCCAGCGTGCGCGAGTTTGGGGCGAAGGCGAGCAGCGAGTGGCTGAAGATGAAGTCGTGCGGAATGTCCAGCGGTGCTTCGAGCGTGATCGGAAGCGGCTCCGCGGCCAGCGACCAGATTCTGACGGCGCCGCCCAATCGTGCGCTGACCAGGACCCTTTCTCCATCCGGGCTGAAGCTCAATTCGCCGCAATCGACACCGGCTTGCGCCCTCTGAGCGAAACACTCCTTGCCCTTTTCGACCTCCCAGAACCTAAGGGTGTCGTCCGATGCACCGATGGTGGCGAGCGCTCCGCCATCCGGCGAAAAGCGCAGTGCGCAGATTCCTCCGCTGTGGCCCTCCAGACGCATCACTTCGCTCGCGTCTTCCGCGTCGAGGATGTGCACGGTCCAGTCAGTTCCGCTGGCGGCTAGTCGCCTGCCATCGGGGGAAAAATCGAGTGCCTGCAGCTGGCCGGGGAATTCCGCCCGGCCTTTTTCCCTGCCAGTCCCGACAGCGATGATCCGCAGAGACGCGGCCTTGGGTGGATCAGTACCTCCGATCGCGAGCAAGGTCGCATCCGGGGAGAAGGTCATGCACCGACCCACTCCGATCCCGGCCGGCTGATTCAACACTTGCTCGCCCTGTTCCACGTCCACGATGACGAGCTTCGCGCCATCTTCGATCCAGGCGACGAACCGTCCATCCCGCGACAGCGTCACTTGCGTGATCTCGCGCGACGGCTGTTCGAGATACAAGACGCGCCTCCAACCTCCCGTATCCCAGACCTCGACGGCCGGCTGCGTGCGTTCGCCATCGAAGCAGGCGAGCCGGCGAGAGTCACGGCTGAAGCTGGCCCCGAACAGCGCCGGAAAGCAGGCGAGATCGGCCACGCTCAGAATCTCTCCGTCGCTCATACGCCGTCTCGTGGCGCGCCCGTGGTCGTCGAGGCTCAGGAACGACGTACCGTCCGCTGCCGCGGTGAACGCCACGCAGCGCGACGCTTCGGGATCGCGATGAACAGCGAGCAGTCCGGGGTGGCACAACTTCCACAGGCAGTACCACTCGAACCCACGCAGATCCTGCTCCAAAAGCCTCGGGCGTTGCGACTCGAGCAGCCCGAGCACCCGCGCCAGGTTGCGGTCATCCCAGGCCCTGAATGCAAGCTGCATCTGCGACGCATACGCGATGCGCCTCGCGGCGAGCGCGCTCTCCCGTGCGAGCTTGCTTTGCTCGGTCGCTTCCGCCGCTGAGTCCTGCGCCTGGATGCGCAGGCGGCTCTCGGACAGGGTTGCCAGCGTTGCCCGGCCTTCGGCACGCCTGGCCTGGAAGTAGCCTGTGGTCGCCACCGCCGTCGCCGACACGAGCGCCGCGGTTACGACCAGCGCCGTGCTCACCAGCACCCGATAGCGCTGCACGAAGCGTAATGCCTTGTAGCTCCGACTCGGCGGGTGCGCACGCACTGGCTCTCCCTCGAGGAAGCGCCGCAGATCCTCGGCCAGTGCAATCGCGGTGACGTAGCGCCGGTCGGGCTCCTTCGCCAGGCAGGTCTGCAGAATGGTCCACAGATCCGCTGCGATGGCCGGGTTCATCCGCCGCGGATCGACCGGAGGTTGCGTGCGGATCGCCTGGTACAGCGTCTCGCGCGTCACCGACTCGAAGGGGTGGCGCAAAGTCACACACTCGTAGAGCGTGGCGCCGAGCGCGTAGATGTCCGCGCGACGATCGACCTGTGCGCCGCTGTGCAAGTCTGCCGGCGAGAGCTGCTCGGGCGCCATGTAGGCCGGCGTCCCGAACACGTCGCCCGTGCGCGTGCAGTTCGGCAAGCTCTCGTCGAGCACGCCGGCCAGGCCGAAATCGAGCAGCACCGGATGGCCACTCTTCGTCACCATGACGTTGCCCGGCTTGATGTCCCGGTGTACGACGTACGCCTCGTGCGCGAGCTGCAGGCTGCGTGCGAGTCGCTCGATGAGGCGCACGGCGCGCCGGACATGCTCGGCCGCGTTCATGGGCTCGGTCGAGCTGTGCTGCACGGGTCGAGCATGGCTGCCGACTTCGGCGACCATTTCCTTGTCGTCGGTGGCGGAACCTTCGGGCAGGGCGGGGAAGCTTGGCCGTCCTGCGGCGGAAAGTCCGCGGGCCTCGTCGAGCAGCGTGGCCAGAGACTTGCCTTCGACGTAGCGCATGGCGATGAAGTGCACGCCATGCTCGCTGCCCGTTTCGTAAACGGTACAGATGCCAGGATCGTGCAGGCGCGACGCGAGCTGAGCCTCGCGCCGAAAGCGTTCGAGCGCGGCGGGGGAGAACGAGGCGAACTCGGTCAGGAGCTTGAGCGCGACCGGGCGATCCAGCCTCGTATCGCGTGCGAGCCAGACGAGTCCCTGTCCGCCGCGGCCGATGAAGCGCTCGAGGACATAGGGGCCAAAGCGCCTTCCCGGAGCGCCCTGGGAGTGGGCGGCGTGTTCCGCATCGCGGTCCTCCTCTGCGCTGAGAAGGCTCGCGAATTCTCGAGCAATCAGCTCGCTGTGTCCAGGAAAGCTCGCGCAGTAGTCATCGAGCGATCGTTGCCGGCCGGAATCCCGATCCTCCAGGAAACAGCGCAGGAACTCGTTGAGAACCGTCTCGGGATCACTTGCAGCGCGCGGCACGGAGTGTGTCTGTTTACTCCATGTCGCGGGCTCGTTGGAAGTGACTTCAGATTCGTCCTTCAACGCGTTGCCTCCCAAAGGTCGTCGAACACGCCAGCGTGGAATCGTGCGGGCGCTGCTGCCTGCAGCCCTGCCGGCCTGACCTTGCTGAAGCTAACACCGACCTGGTCCACCGGCCTCAGGCACTGCGACCTAGCCCGGCGATCCAGCGCAGATTCGGTCGGCGACCGTTCAGTGCGCAGTCGCTCAAGTAGAGGTTCATCAGCGTCTGGTAGGGAACGCCGGTCTCTTCCGCCAGAGTCCTGAAGTAACGGATCGTCGCCT
>JAYUOR010000826.1:0-5926 GCA_043760765.1 Planctomycetota bacterium
ACCGACGGCGAGCGCGGATCGTTGGCGTTGAGCACGACTTCGCGAATGCGCAAGTTCTCCGCCGCGCGACGCGCAAGATCGATGCGGCCGCCAGGACTGTCGTAGGCCGCATTGGTCAGGCGTTCCTTGAGCGCGTTGGCATCAAGGAGCGCGCGCTCGCCCTCGGCGATCATGCGGTCATACTCCGCCTGGACTTCCGCGCGGCGCGTGAAGTCGAACTGCTTGGCGTCCGTGTGCACGCGCGAGATGGCGAGCTTGCCTTCGGAGCGGACCGTCTCGATCTGCTTGTCCATTTCGCCGCGGATGCGCATTTCCGAAGTCTGAATCTCCTGCTCGAGCGTGCTGGCGCGCATTTCTTGCTCGACCTGCGTGGCCGCCGTGGCGAGCAGCGCCAACTGGCGCGTCAACTGCTTCTTCTGCAACACCTGCTCGTAGGCCTCGCGGAAATCGACCTGGTGGATCTGGATCGATTCCGCGACGACGTGATAGCGCGCGAGCTGCACGTTGAGGCGCGGCAAGCTCGCCGCGACGCGCGCCATTCGCGCAGGTGTGTTGGCGAACTCTTCGGCGCCAAGCTCGGCCAGATCCTGCATCATGATGTCCTTGATCGTGGCGCGAACCAGCGTCTGGTACGTGCTGCGCAGACCGTCGCGGACGAGCGCGTAGCCCTCGCCGGGGATGATGCGATAGGGGACCAGCACGCTGACTTTGATCTCGTTGCCTTCCTTGGTGCGCAGGTCGAGGCCCGGCGCTTCTGCGCCTTGCTCGTGCTCGCCGAAAAAAGCGAAGTGCGTGCGCCGGTCGAGCAAGTGCCATGTCTGCCAGCCGCGCAATCCAAAGTGCAGCCCCGGTTCGAAGTCGCGCTCGACGATGCCGCCGCCCCACTGCGTCTGCAGCACGCCGATCGTCGCGGGGGGGACGCGCTGGAAGCACAAGAAGAGCGCGCCGAGAAAGACTCCGGCACTCAGGCCACCGATCAGCGCGACGCGCAACGAGGAGATCACCAGCCCCGCGGCAAGAGCGACGCCGCGGCCAAGGCGCGGGTTGTTGATCACGCGCTGCACGACGCGGGCCGACTTGCGCCATCCGCTCGCGAGGCGCCCCAACATCCAGACTGCGCCGTTTCGAACCGCGCGGCCGATCGTGATCAGAAGATTTCCCATGGGTACGGTGCTTGTGTCGCGCAACGCTTCAACTTTTTGGCTTGCTGCCGGTGGCCTGTTGTTCGTACTCCATGCGCTGCGGCATCGAATCGCGCGTGTAGGGTGCGATGCTGAATTCGATCGAGCGCAACTTGTCCACCAGGGCTGCGCGCACGACGGATTCGCCGCGCACTTCGAGGGCCGCGAGCCGTTCGCGCAGGCCGATCGCATCCAGCGTGAAGCGTTCGACGAGCGCCGCGGCCTGTTGCTTTTTCTGCACCAATTGCAGACTTCCGGACTGACTCTGTTCTCGGGCGAAGACCTCGGCGTCGGCGCGCACTCGAATGGCTTCGCGTTCCGTGGCCAGCTTTTGCTGCTCGAGCTCGCGTTCGAGATCGCGCAACTCGATCTCCTTTTCCTTGCGCGCGCGTTCTTCGCGCTGGATCTTCTCCTGCTCGAGCTGCACGCGCTTGGAGCGCTGGTGTTCGATCATCTGATTGGCCAGCTTGCGCCGTTCGATGGTCGTCTCGTAGGCCTCGTCGAAGCGCGGCTTGGCCGTCGCGATCTCGAGCACGGTGATCGAGTGGGGCGCAAGCAATTCGTTCAGGCGCTCCTGACTGCGGCGCGTCGCCGCATGCAGATTGGCGGGCTCGACGATCGCTTCGGAGGAAAAGCGCCCGAATTCGTCGCGCAGCACCGCGCGCGCGAAGGCGTTGACCAGTGTCGACTTGTAGCGATCGCCCGGACCGGAATCTTCGAGCAGTTGCGCACCGCGCTCGGGGTTGATCGCGTAGTGCAGCGTGAAGCTCTCGAACCAGAAGCTCGAGCCGTCATCGGCGCGCACCGTCAGACGCGGCACGCGACTCGCGTCCGCGGCCGCAGTCCCTTCCATACGGTACTCGACCGGACTCTTGTCGAATTTGGCCACCTCCTGGAACCAGGGAACGAAAAGGCGATAGCCCGGATCGAAGGCTACAGAAGTGCGTTCGCTCAACTGATCGGAGATCACTGCAATCTGATCGTCGGCGATCTTCGCAAGTCCGCCGTCGCCGGCAGCGCTGCGCAAGCCGAGATAGATCAACACGATCGCCAGAGGAATTGCGAGCAGGAATTCGCGCACACGCCGTGGTCGAGTCGATTTGGGGAAACTCTTCATCGAGGTGGTTTGCTTTCGAGCAGCAGGGCCCGGGCCTTCACGCGCGCGCCGGGCACGATTTCGACCTCGAGTCGAGCGGGTTCATAACCCTTGGCCATGACGTTGATCTCGTACGTGCCCGCGCGCAGGTTCGGACGGACATCGCAGCTTCCGAGCGGGCTCAGAACGTGGCTGTCGACGATCGAACGCAGCGGCCCACGCCCCACGAATTCCACGTCGAGCGCCTCGCCGCCGGGCGGACTGAGCGTGCACTGCGCGGCCACGAACGAGCCCGCGGAGTTCAGCGCGCCGATCTGAAGTTGGCCGCCACGCTCCAAGGTGACAACGGTGGAGACGGGATTCGCGGCCGAGAGGAGCACCTGGAATTTGGCCTCGCACCAGCAATCGCGATAGTGCTCGTAAACGCCGCCGGCAAACACGCGCACGGTCCAGATTCCCGCGGGCAATTCGCTCAATCGAAACATGCCGTCGTTGCTGTCTGCGTGGCGCACGAAAGGCACTGTCTCGCCGCCGAGCGGCTTGTCCGACGTGAATTGAAACGTAGCTTCAGTCCAAGCGGCGCCGCCGACGTCCCTGGGCCGGCGGATCTCCACGGACAATTCCGCGAGCCCCGGATCCTTCGCCAGCAGCACGGTCTGTGTCGACACGGATCCAGCTTGGGGTGCATCGAACGTGATCGTTTGCCCAAGGAATCCCTCGGCTTCGACCTGGACCTCGCAGGTGACGCCGGGCTCCACGGACACCGAACTCTGCGCGTCGAGCGCGAGCGAGAACTTGCACCTGCTGAAGCCTTGACTCCACTGGATGTGTGCGGGCTTCGACGCGGCGGTGTCGCTCGCATTCGCCGCGCGCACCTGCAGATGAACCGTGGCGAACGACGCATTGATCACAACGTCCCTAGCCGGCGCATCGATCGACGTCCAGGCCGCGGTGGACAACAACAGACGGCGCTGACTGTCAAGCGCGCCCTCAGGCGCGGCGCGCGCCACGCCCACTTGGTACGAGCCGGGCGCGAGCCCGCCGATTCGGAATCGTCCGTCCGAATCGGTTTCGACGATGCGGCCCGCGCGCTCGAAGGCGCTGGCCGTCCACGACAGGCGCGAGCCTTCGAGCGCAAAGCCCGCCGATGTCGAGATGGAGGCGACGCTGACCAGCGCGCCGGCTCCCATCGGAACACCCAGTTGAAGCGCCTGGCCTTCGATCAGCGCACCTTCGTCGAGCACGATCGGCCCAAGCGGCACAGTCAGGCCCGGCGCGAGCGAGACCGCGGTCGTCGAGGGGCGCATTCCTTCGGCGAGCAACAGGAGCACATGTTCGCCCGCGACGCGCGATCGCAGGGCGAAAGTACCGTCTGCGCTGACCACGCCTCGATCGACGGGCGTATCCATCGGAGTCTGTCTCGTGAGCGCGTACAGGGCGACGATTGCATCGGTTGCTGCGCCGTTCACCGCCGCCGACCTGCTGCTCGGCATGAGCGCGCGTCCGGTGACGCGTCCGGCCGCGGACAGATCGATGTCGGCCGAATAGTTGGAATCTGTTTCGCTCGCGCCTACGCCGGAGTCGGGCGGGCCCAGGACCGGAATGTGCAGAACTTCGCGCGCATAGCGCGGGTGGTCAGCCTCGAGGACCAGCTCCTCGATCGGCCGCTTCGGCTTTGCGGCTTGGAGAAGACGCGATACGTCGAGCTCGAAACTGCCATCGAGGGCCGGCCGGCCGTGAACTTCGAGTTCAGCGGGTAGTGCAAAGCGCGCGACGCCGCTAACGCGAAGACTCACATCGGAGAGTTCTTCCGCGCTGCAACCTCGCACATGTCCGCGCATCAGGATCGCTGTTTGAACTGCGCCCGCGATCTGCGTTGGTGCTGCGCCGGTTCCCGCGCCGACAATGCCTCTGCGCAGATTCGATGAATCCGGCGTTGTCGCCCTGTCCGATTCGGAGCGCGTCGAACTTTGCGCGCCGGCGACTTCGGCGCGCTCCACGCGCGCTGCACGCTGCTGCCACCACAGGCCGCCCGCGAGCGCGGCGACGAGCAGCACTGCAATCGACGCCTGCAGCGCCGCAGGCGAAGCTCCAATAGCGCCGGCGATCGAACCGGGCGCGTGCGGTGCGCTGCTCGCTGGCGGGGCTGGGCGCCAACGCGTCGCCGCTCCCGCGAGCACTTCGCCGCGAACCGCGGCAAGCCCGCGTGTCGCCCCGAGGATTCCTGCTCCGGCCGCATAGCCCGCCGGCAGCGCGCGCCGCAGCAGATCCAGTCCGCGGTGCACTTGCATGCGTACGGTGCCCGGCGCGCGATTCAGATCCTGCGCGATCTCGACCGGGCGTTTTCCGTCGGCCAGGTGCAGCCAGAGGACTTCGCGGTAGTTGTCCGGCAGCGCTTGAAGCGCGAGTACGAGTTCTTCGGAAAACTCGCGCAGGGCCGCGCTTTCTGCCGGGTCGACACTCTCGCGCTCGGTCAGGCGGTCAGGTTCGATCACGCGTCGTGCACGGCGACGAACAAGGCCCGCCTGGCGCGCCAGGATCCCGGTCAGCCAGGGCAGCAGTGGCCGCGACGAGTCGAAGGAATCCGCGCCTTCGATGGCAGCGAGGAAAGTCGCCTGCAGCACGTCCTCGGCTTCGCCCGGATCGCGCACCAGGTGCATCGACAACTTGAGCAGCTCGGGCGCGACTCGGTCGAAGAGCTCGCCCAGCGCGTTTGCGTCCCCCTTGCTGCGGTAGCGCAGGAACAGTCGGTTCAGGCTGCGCTCGCTCATGCCCCCTGATTATCCCCGGGCCGGCGGGCGCCACAGGGATTTATCGAGGTACTTCCCCACCCTACCTGTCGGGCGCGTACGCGCCAGCAAGGTAGGGTGGGGAAGTACTTCGGCATTCGGTTCGGCGCAGGGGTCTGGTTTCCGCAGATCGAGGCTTGGTGGGGGGGGGGGGAAGATCCTCGCGCAGCGCGACAGGGCTGGAGAATTCAGACGGCACCCCTTCACAGACGGTGGCTTCCCCGTGCGGCGGGTGGCGATTGATTGACCAGCACATGATCGGATGAAGTCAAGCAGTAGCGCGCCCGGAGTCCGCCGCCGCTACCCCTTGCGCGAATGATCCTCGCGAAAATCGACGAGCAAAAGCTGCAACTTGTGGATGTCTTCGAGCGTCAGGTCCCTTCGGACCTTGGTGAGCATCGTGGCGAAACTCGAGATGTCGTCGTCTTCCTGCGGGAATCCGATGTTCACATCATCGGCATTCACGGAGTTCGCGAGAACGGTGCCGTCGGCCTCGAGTACGCAGAACCACGGGACGCTCTTGTCCTTTGGCCAGAGTCTGGTTCGCAGATCCCAACCACCGATCGTGCGCTCGACATCGATCTTGCGAATCACGAAATCCTTCCTGAGGAGCGCATTGACCGAAGGAATTGCCCTCCACTTGTCGAACTTGTCCCCGACGAAATCCAGCACTTCTCCATCGCTCAAGGCCAGGAAAACCCGTTTGTGTTGCTGTACGGCTTGCTCGAGGGATTTCGCCATCAGGTCATCGGCCTTCAGATGACTGGTGCACCAGGCCGATGCCGCCGCACGGAATCGCCTGCACCCGCGCCGAAACCTCGTAGCGCGTGTTCGCGCCCGACAGCATCGGACGCTCCATC
>JAYUOR010000827.1:0-5926 GCA_043760765.1 Planctomycetota bacterium
CCCGGGGCCCGGCTTGATCGTGCGGCCTTGATGCGGTGGTGCCACACTCGCTTGCCGCGGTTCAAGCTGCCGCAGTATCTGCTGCAGGTCGATCGGCTACCGCGCAACGACCGTGAGAAGCTGGTCCGCCGCGAGCTCAAGGAGTGGTTCGCATTGGGCCAGTATTCCCGACTCTAAGTGAGGAGGCTGACTTCGGGCTGCCTTGTCCAGGACTCTCGGCACCTTCTGCGCGCAAGTCCGTCCTGGCCCGGATAGTTGACGATGCCACCCGCGTGCTTCGGGGCCAGCTGAAAGCTAGGATCATATTGGCGAGTTGGCGGGTCGCCTCGAAGCACGCGGCGCCCAGGGGAGCCTGCCGGTGGGGGCCGACATGGAACAAGCAGAGTCCGGCTGTGGTCCGGTCCGGGCACATTGGTGACACTCGTGTCCGGGGACATGGGTGACAGTGTTCGACCACGCCGAGGCGCCGGCGCTGTCTGCTATGGGGATGCCCTGGCACCAAACACATCCCGTGAATGAGCGAGTGAAATTCGTGGCGGCAGCTCAAAGCGGCCGTCGGACAATGACCGAGCTTTGTGAGCACTTCGGCGTGAGCCGCAAGACGGGCTACAAGCTCTTGCAGCGCTACGAGTCGCAGGGCATCGATGGCCTGCGCGATCAATCGCGTGCACCCGCGACGCATCCCAATCAGCTCTCGCCGCAGTTGGAGGCCGCGATCTTGCGTGCGCGCAAGGCGCATCCGACGTGGGGTTCGAAGAAGCTGAAGGTCGTGTTGACGGCGCAGTGGCCGCCGGACGATCTGCCAGCCAGGAGCACCGTGGACGCGGTGCTCAAGCGCGCGGGCGTCGTTGCTCCACGACGTGCTCGCAGGCGGCGTCAGCCTTCGGCTGCGCCGCAAGTACAAGCGCTCGAGCCCAACGACGTGTGGTCGATCGACTACAAAGGCTGGTTCAAGGTCGGCGACGGCACGCGTTGCGATCCGCTGACCGTCAATGACGGCTTCAGTCGCATGTCGCTGGAGTGTCGAGCGCTGGTCGCGCCGAAGCTTGAGGACGTTCGGCGTCGGCTCGAAGCGCTGTTTTGGAAGCTGGGCCTGCCCAAGTTCATGCTCAGCGACAATGGCCCGCCGTTCGCATCTCAAGGCCTTGGAAAGCTGTCGCGATTGAGTGTGTGGTTGCTGCGCCTGGGCGTGCAGCCGGTGTTCATCGAGCCGGGTCGACCCGACCAGAATGGCCGGCACGAGCGTTTCCACGAGACGCTCAAGGCCGAGACCGCGACACCGCCGCGAGCTTCGATCCGCGCGCAGCAAGCCGCCTTCGATGGCTTCCGATCGGAGTACAACACCGAGCGACCGCATGAGGCGCTGGGCATGCGCACGCCGTCGCAGCTGTACACGCCCTCGCCGAGGCAGATGCCGATGAGCCTGGTCGAGCACGAGTACGCGAGCGGCCTCGAGGCGCGGCGCGTACGGCGCGATGGCTCGATCAAGTGGACCGGCGGCTTCGTCTTCGTTGGCGAAGCTATGGCCCACGAGATTGTCGGCCTGGAGCAGATCGACGACGGGCGATGGCACGTTTACCTGGGTCCAATGCGACTGGGCGTGCTGCACGAGCGATCGCGGACCGTAACCCCGATTGGCGAAGACGACCATCAACCCAGTGTCACCTATGTGCCCGGACATGCGTCACCCCATCAGCGCCGGAGCGAGGAGCGGCAAGCCTGAAATGAGCCACCTCCGAATCGCATCGCGACCCCCATGGGGGTCGCCCCTCGGGCCGCTGGCCCTGCGGGTCAGAAGGAACGGAATCGCCACGGCGATCCCGCGCGAGAACAGGGGGCTCCGCCCCCTCGCACCCCCGACCAGTGTTACCCATGTGCCCGGTCAGAAGTGTTACCCATGTCCCAGGTTGCACACGGAGTCACGGTGTTAGGCTTGGGCTAGGACTCCTATCCGAAGGTCGCTTGAAGTCGAACACTCGAGCCTCGACGAGGGCGCCGTGCGCACGATTCTCTGGCACGTTGGGATGTAGGCTGAGCCTCCGGGCCTCCGGGCCCCTACCTTCGCAATGACTTGGTTTTCGACACGCGTTACTCGCAGAATCTGACATCCGCCGCTGTCCGGGCCACGAGCGCCTGCACAGTCCACTCACACGATGCTCACGCAGAGCCCCAAAGCGATGTGAATAGGTCTTGACGGACAGTCGAACTGCCTCGGCGTCAGGAAACCAAGACGAGCGGCCGGTTCGAGACCTCGGTCCACATCAGGGGTGCTATCATGGCCGTCACAATGAGGAGCGGTGATTTTCCATCCTCACGGCTGACCGTGCTCCCGGAACTCGGCATCGTGGTTATCGGACGGAACGAGGGACAGCGCCTCGCTCGATGTCTGGATGCACTCAAGTCGTCAGCTGCGACGCTTGTATATGTCGATTCCGGCTCAACCGACGGAAGCATAGACCTTGCCTGCTCCAAGGGGGTCGACACGGTCCGCCTGGACGAGTCTCTTCCCTTCACGGCGGCCCGCTCGCGCAATGCGGGGTTCGATCACATTCTGGAAATGAACCCCAGAATGCAGTTCGTTCAGTTCCTCGACGGGGATTGCCAAATCATCGACGGTTGGCTCCAGCGGGGACTCGATGAGCTCCAGGCCAATCCGGCCTGGGCGATCGCGGCTGGTAGGGTTCTGGAGGAGTGCCCCGAAGTTTCGGTATACAACCGGCTTTGCGATATCGAGTGGGACACCCCCGTCGGAGAGGCCAGATTCTGCGGGGGAAACGCGCTAGTGCGAGTCGCCGCCTTCCGGCAGGCGGGAGGATTCAACCCTGCAGTCATCGCAGGCGAAGAACCGGAGTTGTGCGTGCGAATGCGCCATAATGGATGGAAGATCATGCGGGTCGATGCCGACATGAACTGGCACGACGCGGGCATCCTGCACTTCTGGCAATGGTGGCGCCGTCGAGTGCGATCAGGTCATGCATACGCCGAGGGGTACGCCATGCATGGTCAACCACCCGAACGACATTTTGCTCGCGAGGTATTCAGTAACTGGGCCTGGGGCGCTGCGATCCCCGTGTTGGCGCTTGCGCTCGCCAGGCCCACGCACGGGCTGAGCATCCTGTTACTCTTGGCCTACCCCCTACTTGCGGCCCGGATGTTCGTTCGCCTCCGTCGGCAGGGGGTTTCCAGGCCAGATGCAGGGTCTGGTGCACTCTTCATGATGCTAGGAAAGTTCCCCGAGGCCCTTGGGCAGGCTAGATTTCTGGCTCTTCGGCAATTCGGGTTCAGGAGTCGCTGCATTGAGTACAAAGCTCCGCAAAACGTCTCCTCGAAGGGGACAATCCCGCACACTTCGCGGTGATGCCAACTCTGCCGCATCCGGACCCGCCACGGGCACCCACTGAACGTAAGGATCCTCACATGGCCGGCGATGCATTGGACAATATCCAGACTTTTCAGAGCTGGGCGACCGACTACTACGAGCCGATGGCGGTGGGACACTATGACCAAGCGATAGGGCGGATGCTTCGGCTGCTGGCCGCACCCGTGGGCGGAACAATTCTTGACGCCGGTTGTGGGACGGGCGTGCATAGCATCCGCGTCGCCCAGGCGGGCTTCCGCGTGCAGTCGGTGGACATTTCGTCGGCCGCGATCGACGACGCTCGGCCGAGGGTTGCCCATGCTGGCGTCGGCCACCTGGTTGCTTTGGAGCACGCCGATCTCACCACGCTGCGCTTTCCCGACGCCACCTTTGACGCGGTCTTCAGCTGGGGAGTGCTGATCCATATCCCCGAAATCGAGAAGGCACTGCAACAGCTCGTCCGAGTCCTCAAACCCGGCGGGCGGCTAGCGCTGCAGATCACCAATCGCCAGTCGTTCGACTTCAACCTGGAACGTTTGGCCCGCGTCATCGTGCGTCGGCCGGACCCTGCCGGCCAGTGGACGCCGTACGGAATTGGAAGTTGGTGCGACATGCACGGGGGGCGACTCTACAACTGCCAGATGAACGTCGATGCAGTGACGCGCTTTCTTGGCACGCTAGGCTGTCGTCGCACTTACCGTGGAGCCGCCGAGTTCACGGAACTGCAGCGACGTTGCAAGGGACCGTTGCGCACGGCGCTTAGACGGGTGAACAACCTGTGGTTCGAGCTCCATCTCCCCGCTTGGCCGGCCAACACGAATCTGTTGATCTTCGAGCGCTCCAAATCTGATCGCCCCTGACATGCAGCCGGCGCCCGCCCAACCGTCAAGGACTGTGAATGGGCCCGCAACCCTGCTACGTCCTAGGAGGGTTAATCTTGCATATATGGTGGCGCGTTTCCCAGTGCGCAGCGAGACGTTCGTGTACCGAGAGATTCGCGCCCTACGCCGAAGAGGATGGGCGGTCCACGTTGCCAGCCTGTACCATTCCCCAATCAATGGAGATCCCTCTTTCGCGGATCTCGCGCAAGACCTTATCGGCTTGTATGGACCCAAGACCTTTTCCACGGTTCGGGTGGCATCGGTCGAACTGCTTGCCCATCCGGTGGCTTCGGTGAAGACGTTGATTCGGGCAGCGCTAGACGCGGTGGCGCCGGGAGAGCCCTTGGCCATCACTCTCCGTTTCAAACTCATGGCGCAAGCATGGGCTGCAATGGCACTAGCGCATCGCCTCCGCGACCTTGGCGTGAATCACATTCATTGTCACTTCGCTCACTCCCCAACCACTGTTGGCATGTACGCGGCGCGACAACTCAGCATCCCGTTCAGCTTCACCGGCCACGCCAATGACATTTTCCATCGCCGCGTCCTGTTAGGTCGCAAACTTCGCAGGGCCGGATTCGTTTCATGCATTAGTCACTGGCACCGCGTGTTTTACCGAGAGATCTGCGCCAAGGACGACACTCATTACCGCATCATACGATGCGGCATCGACATCGGTGCCTGGACAGTGAATCAGGCAAAGGTCCAGCAGGTTGCCGAACCCGCCGCCTTGCGCATCCTCACTGTCGCTCGTTTGGTCGAAAAGAAGGGTATTGATACACTCATCAGAGCCCTGCATGATCTGCGGGTACGTCACCAAGTCACAGCACGACTGACCATCGCCGGCGACGGTCCAGACCGGAACGGATTGGAACTCCTCTCACAATCGCTAGGCTGCGCGAGACAGATCACATTTCTCGGCTCCGTTTCCAACGAAGCAGTCATGGGGTTGATGCACGATGCCGACTTGCTCTCACTCCCCTGTCGCACAGATTCGTGCGGGGATCGCGACGGAATCCCAGTGGTGCTCGTGGAGGCGATGGCCTGCGGTCTACCGGTCATTGCAGGGGACCTGCCCGCCATACGGGAGTTGATCGAACACAACGTCAGTGGAATTCTCGTCGATGGATCCGCGGTAACGCAGCTTGCCGACGAGATAGCCGCTTTGCATGCCGATCCCGGCCGTCGCCATTGCCTGGCGGCAGCCGCCCGGCAACGCGTTGAATCGGAATTCTCGATGGACCTGAACGTCGAGCGCTTGGAAGCTGCGTTTGCCGCGCAGTCGGGAATGAATGATGCGTAGGCCGGATCGCATGCCTTGTCGGGCAGGCCGTCCGGGGAGTTCGTGCGATCTTTGCTGCGAACGCGAGGAGGCTCTCGATGTTGCGTACGTTTGGATTGTCTCGGGAGCCCGGACGGCCTCCCCGATTGCCCCACTTCCGTCTGTTCAACCTTCGGAGATGGCCCCTCCGCCTGCGCGTGGCTGAGGCTCGTGCGGGCTTGAACCAACATGCACACTAGCACCCGACCAGCGAAGGGACAAACCGACGACATCTTGCGGAGTGTCGCCACCAGCATTTTCCCTATGCGAGTCGAGAGCCACTAATATGCGGATAGTATTTGTAAGCCCCGTCATTGGCATGTCCGGTGGCAACCGCGTTATTGCCATATACAGCAAGGCGCTCTC
>JAYUOR010000828.1:0-2364 GCA_043760765.1 Planctomycetota bacterium
TTCAGGGCCAGGCAAACGCAGGTGACGGCCGTACTGGCCCTGTGGCATCTTGAGCGGCATGAATCCGTCGCCCGCCGTTCCTTCTCTGGCCTTGCTCGGGTCACTCCTGTGGGGCGCCGGACTTCCGTGCGCGGCTCAGGATCTGCCCGGCGTTCAAGTCCCTGCGCCGGTGGAACTGACCGACGAACAATTGCGCAAAGCCTGGAGCTATCTCCTGCCGGACGAGCAGCTCGATGCGGCGGCGTACCTGCGCGATGCACTGAAGCACTCCGCCAGCTTCCAGCAGACCCTGATCGATTTCGCCCTGACACTCGAGCCGCGGGATCACGGCCAGATTCCCCAGGCGCCGCCGACGCCGTTCTACGCGCCAGACATCCACTCGCCGCGCCAGCCGATCGATCGCAAGCGGCTCGCGCCCGAGGATCCGCGCGCGCAGAAGCAGCAGAAAACGATGCTGGCCGCGCTGCCCAAAACTGGAATGGACAGTGCCTGGCGCTACGACTGGGCGACGCGCGAAGTGCAGCGCACAGGCCTGGATCTCGATCCCACGCGCGATTTCTTCAACGCACTCGCGGGATACGCGCCCGACCTCGATCTCGGCTCGGCACTGATCGAACGCGCGCTCGACAACGGCGCGGAGCAGGCGGCGCTGACGGCTTTCGGCCACGCCTACACCGATCGCGCCGGCCTGGTCTATCCGGGCCTGACGCTCTACGACGCGTGGTGCTCGGCCACAGAAATGGAGATGCCCGACGTCGACGTGCTCGGCGTGATCCACGATCTCGCGAAGGATTGGAAAACCTGGATCGCGCCGGTGCCCGATACGCAACACGACGAGTTGTACGAGAAAGTTTTCGGCTACTTTCAGGGCGCGAAACGCCATCGCGGACTGCGCACTGCGCTGGCGCAGACTTTTTTCAGCGGCAGCATCGAACTGCGCGACGGCTACCTCGGCCATCGCGACCGGCTGCACAGCTGGTGGGACGAATATTCGTCGACCCCGGCGGAACTCGCGGCGCAATTGCCGAAGTCCGCCGATTGGGCACCGTTCCTGGAACAGTGGTCGGCGCGCATCGATTCGGATTTTGCACTCACGCTGCGCGGGCAAGTCCGCAGGGCGACCCTGGATGCGGACGCCTCCGGCGTGCGCAGCACGGCCATCGCGATCCTCAAGGAATTCGGGGCCCTGGATCGCAAATCCAGGCCGCCGCTGCCGGCTGTGCCGGACCAGAAAAAGCGCGAGCAGTGACGGCCCGCTATGATGCGCGCCTTCCCCTGCTCTCCCCGCCACCCCCTCATCCGCGCACCGGCGGCGCGCCACGGAACCATGAGCTTTCACAAGGAACTGGAAACCACCGTTCGCCTCCTGACCGCAAGCGGCAAGGGCATCCTCGCGGCTGACGAATCGACCGGCACGATCGTCAAACGCTTCACCGCGAACGGCATCGAGAACAACGAGGAGAACCGGCGCGCCTACCGTGAACTGCTCTTCACCACGCCCGGCATGGAGCAGGCGATCAGCGGCGTGATCTTTTACGAAGAGACCCTTGGGCAAAAAGCCAAGGACGGCACCTCGTTCCCCGCACTCCTGGCGAAAAAAGGCGTCGTGCCGGGCATCAAGGTCGACAGGGGCACCGTGGGCCTGCCAGGCGCGCCTGGCGAACTCATTACGCAAGGTCTGGACGGACTCGGCGAGAGCCTTAAGCAGCACAAGGCCATGGGTGCGCGGTTCGCGAAGTGGCGCGCCGTAATCACGATCGGCGAGACCATTCCCTCGCCGTACTGCATCGACGTGAACGCACATGCGCTGGCACGCTACGCCGCGCTGTGCACCGAAGCCGGCATCGTGCCGATCGTCGAGCCCGAGGTGCTGATGGACGCTGACAACGCGATCGAGCGTTGTTACGAGGTCACCTGCAACACCTTGCAGGCCACGTTTCGCGAACTTCAGCGCCAGCGCGTCGTGCTCGAACACATCCTGCTCAAGCCCAACATGGTCGTCTCCGGCAAGAAGTGCGCGACGCAGGCCGGCATCAATCAAGTGGCCGAGCTGACCGTGCGGTGTTTCAAGAATCACGTGCCCGCTGCGTTGCCCGGGATCGTCTTCCTCTCGGGCGGTCAGAGCGATGAGGACGCCACGGCTCACCTCGACGCGATCGCGCGCCTAGGCCCGCATCCGTGGGCGATCTCGTTCTCCTACGGCCGCGCGTTGCAAGCACCCGCGCTCAAAGCCTGGGCCGGCAAGACCGCGAACTGGAAAGCCGGTCAGGCCGCCTTCGCCCATCGCGCGCGTTTGAACGGCGCCGCGCAACTTGGCAAGTACTCTGCCGCGATGGAGCGCGAGACGGTCAAGATCTAGGAGTG
>JAYUOR010000829.1:0-5921 GCA_043760765.1 Planctomycetota bacterium
GCGCCCGAAGCCGGCACGTCCGGCTCCGGCTCCGATTCGAGAGAAAGCGTCGGGTCGATCCCCGTGCCGTGCTTCTCCTTCATGCGCTGCGAAAGTGGCGCATAGGTGGAAGGCTCAGGTCGCGGGGCCGATTCGGGTTCGGTCATGGGGCGAGGCTCGTGCTACGGCAAGATGCACGCTGGGGACGCGGGACGATGCCCACCAAGCCTACGGCGTAAGGGCGTTCGGTTCGACTTCGACCTTCTACCCGCCACATCCCAGCTGCCCGTAACGGTACCAGGTTCGACTTCGACATCTGGCGCGTCACTTCAGCCGTCGCCGGCGCGAACGGGGGGCGCCGGGTGCCGAAGTCGAACCTGGTACCGTATTCCTCGTGATCACCAAGTACATTGACGAGGCGCTGGCGCGAGCGCGCTACGAGCGGTTCGAGGACAGGTCCTTCTGTGCAACGGTCCCTGGACTTCGGGGCGTGATCGCGCTCGGGCGTGGCGTCGAGGAGTGCCGACACGAGTTGGCCGAAGTCGTCGAGGAATGGGTGCTCGTGCGTGTCGCGCGGGGGCTCAATGTGCCCAAGCTCGGGCGGGTCACGGTTCGAGTGCGACGCGCCGGCTGAGATGCCGAGGTTCGGGCCGATCCAGAGACTCCGAATTCGCGACTAGATCGCCGCCCCCTTGCGTGCTAATCCTGGCTCCATCATGCGTCGCGAACCCCAGTCGCTGTCGCCTGCGAGGGAGCACGGATCCCACACCCTCAAGGTCTACATGGGCACCGTTGTCGGCTGCTTTGGGAACGACGTCTTCGTCGAACTCGGCGTGCGCATGCAGGGCGTGATCGCGCGCGATCACTTCGATGCACCACCGGGTGTCGGCGAGGTGTTCGAATTCACGCTGGGCGGTCAGGAAGACGGTCTGTGGGCGTTGGCGCTGAAGGAAGAAGAAGTCCTCGCGACCTGGGAAGACCTCGAAGTCGGCAGTTGGGTCAAGGCGCGCGCGGTTCGCAGTGCCTTCGGCGGACTGGAGATGAAGGTCGGTCCGCTGCACGGATTCTTGCCGAAGTCGCACACGGGGCTCGCGCGCGACGAAAAGCCCGAGGTCCTGGTCGGCAAGCACTTCACCTGCGAAGTGATCGAGATCGAAAAGGAACGCCAGCGCGTATTGCTCTCGCGCAAGTTCGTCGAACAGCGCGAGCGAGCAAGTCCTCACCAGCGAGGCATCGGCTCGCTTTCCGTAGGCGAACACGTCCACGGTCACGTGACGCGCATCGAGGAGTACGGCGTTTTCGTCGCCTTCGGCCAGGGCCTCGAGGGCATGGTGCACGTCTCGAACATCGCCTACGAAAGGGTCGAGCATCCAGGGAAGGTTCTCAACGTCGGGCAAGCGCTCGAAGCGCGCGTGCTGGCGATCCGCGACGGCGGCAAGCGCATCGCGCTCGGCCTGAAACAGTTGACGCCCAATCCCTGGGTGCAGGTCGAGAGTCTGCTCGCGCCCGATGATCTCGTCGAAGCCAAGATCACGCGCGTGCGCGATTTCGGCGCGTTCCTGTCGATCTCTGTCGGCGTCGAAGGACTGCTGCCGACGAGCGAGTGCGACCTTGGGCCCCACGAGGAAATCAGCCAGGTCCTGCGCGTCGGCGAGACGATTTCCGTGCGCGTGATCGACCTCGACGTTGCCCACGAACGCGTCGCGTTTTCGCTGCGGCATCGCACCGGCGCGCGCATCGGGCCCAAAGAAGCCGCGAATCGCGTGCTCGTGCTGCGTCAGGTCGACGGCGGCAAGGCGAGTCAGCTGCAAGCTTCGCTGCGCGACAAGTTGGCCGCCGCCCTGCGAAAATCGGGCTGAGCGGCTCGCGATCGCGGACGTGCCCTACTTG
The DNA here is from genome assembly GCA_043760765.1 of Planctomycetota bacterium. GTDB lineage: Bacteria > Planctomycetota > UBA1135 > UBA1135 > JADJQU01. Next base: position 1,870 of record JAYUOR010000829.1, read on the forward strand.
GGCGCGGCTTCCATCATCTTTGCCACGCGCGCTTGGATCATCGCGAAGCGTTGGCGGCCGCCATCGCACTGCGTCGCGATCCACTCTGCGTTGCGGAAGGCGATGGGGGAGTACTCCTTGCGGAAGCGTTCGAGGTGCGGATGCACTTTGGCGAAGAGGAAAAGGCCTTCGCCGCCGGTCTCGATCAGGAAGTCGGGATTGATCACGCCGTTGCGCGCGAAGGAATAGGCCATCTCCCAATAGCTCGAGACCTGGCGCCAGGCCGCATTGCTCGGATGGGTCGGCGTGTTGACGACGGTGGCCAGTTCATCCCAGCTCCTGGGCATCCAGCGCATGATCGTGTCGCGCGATTGGCGCATCACGGTTTCGCGGCGCAGTTCGTAGAGCTTGAGGACCAGGTCGGCGTCGTGGTGGTCGGGTTTTTCTTTGGTCATGATCGCGCGAGTGTAGCGATCCTCGCGCGGGGTACGCCAGCGCGCGAGCGGGACTAGGGGCGCTCGAAGCGGTAGATCAAGGCATCCTCGAGCTTGATCGCCGGCCCCGTGCTCCAGAGTCGAGCGCCGCACTTCTGCGCGACGTTTGCGCTGGCCACGTTTTCTCTCGCCACGTGGATCAGCACGCAGGGAACTTCGAAGCGCGTGGTCGCGATCTCCAGCAGGCAACGCGCAGTTTCGGTCGCGAAACCCTGGCCCCAATGTTCGCGCAACAGCCGGTAGCCCATCAGGGTTTCGCCCTCCGCGCTGCGCCGCAGGCTGCAGCGACCGAGCCAGGTGCCGTCCTTCTTCTCGATCGTCCAGCGGCCGAAGCCGTGCGGCAATTTTCGCGGAACCTCTTCGATCCAACGCGCGGCGGCGTCGAGGTCCGCAAACGGAACATCGTGCACGTACTTCAGTACTTCCGGATCGCTGTTCAGGCGCAGAATGTGCGGCGCATCGCGCGCTTCCAGATCGCGCAATACGAGTCGAGCGGTGGTGGCGAGGATCATGGCGCGCGCTTGCTTTCGGCGGGCGGGACATTCGACGGCGGACTCGGCCTCGCTTCGGCTCCGCTGTCGAGCGCCGCTTCATATTCGTCATTGAACTTTTCACGCTGCTCCACCGACCAGTCGGCCTGCGCCGCGGCGTGGAGTTCGAAGAGCAGGCTCTTCTGCTTCTCGATCAGCTCATCGACTGCGGCGCTGCGCGCGAACGGCATCATCGGCGCCATCAGCAGACGCTGACCGAAAGAGAGTTCCTTCTTCATGGCCGCGTCCATGACACGCGTCATGCCGCCCTCCAGGCAATGGCGCGTTGGCAGCATGACGGCCCAATCCCAATTCACGCGCGCGCCTGACGGCATGCCGAAGTCCAGGACGAGGCGCGTCAGGGGAATTGGATGGGAAATCATGCAGACCATGTCGCGCGGATCCAGACCCAGCTTCGCGGATTCGGCACGCATCTTCTCGCAGGCCGACGGCAGGTCGTTGTCTGTGTCGTGGTTCTCGCTCGCGCCCCCTAGAGCCACGGGGGCCGACTCCTCGGGCTGTGCGGGGACGGGCTGCAAAGCAGACTCGCCTTCGCTGACGAGCTCGAGCCGCCGGCACAGATCGCCGCCGGGCAGCCAGACGTCGTGGTCCGCGACGATGAGCAAGCGCGTGCAAGGCTCGCGGCCGGTGCGCGCGCGGAAGTCATCACCCACTTCGCCGGCCAGCGCCGCGGCCTTGGCCGCGTCGTCCCTGTTCACCGCGTAGACGAGTTGGCCTTCGACTTCGAGGAGCGTCCAAACCTGGAACTTCGCGGGCAGATCGGAACGCGTCGTCGCGCGAGCCGTCGGGAGTGAGTGGCAAGCGAGCGCCAACAGGAGCAGCGCAAGTTGCGCCAGCGATCGACCAGAAACGCCCATGGACGGCGATGATGCCTCCGATTCCGTCGCTGGGCCATTCCCGGCATGTATGTATTGGGGCACGCGAGCCCCACGCGGAGGCCTGCGGCACCGAGGCCTGTCTCACGATTGAGCCCGGCAGGCTCACGCTGCTCCGCGTGGGACGGGGCAGATGCCCATGCCGGCTCCTCGGACTCAGGCGCCGCGGCGTCGCGGTCGATATCGTGACACGCCACGGCATCCTTGAAGCCGTGCCTGCGACGTGACGCAATCCCGAGCCTTCCCCACGCTCTTGCGGTACATCCCGGCGCTGGATGCGCTGCGGCGGTACACGCTGATCGACGCACGCGCCGACCTCTTGGGCGGCCTTTCCGTTGCGGCGGTCGCGGTGCCGCAGGCGATGGCCTACGCGATGATCGTCGGGTTGCCGGCGGAGTACGGGCTCTACACGGCGATCGTGATGACGATCGTCGGCGCGTTGCTCGATTCGTCCAAGCAGTTGATCAACGGGCCGACCAACGCGATCTCGATCGCGCTGCTCGCGGCGATCGGTCAGATCAGCGACCAGACCCAGCTCGTGCAGGCCGCCGTGTTCATGGCCTTCTTTGTCGGCGCAATCCAGCTCGCCATCAGCTTGGCGCGCCTGGGCGATCTGACGCGCTACATCTCGCACTCGGTGATCGTCGGCTTCACCGCGGGCGCGAGCCTGCTGCTCGTGCTCGACCAGCTGAAGAACCTGCTCGGACAGAAGTCGGTCGGCGATGTGCACGATCACTTCCTGGTGCGCTTCTGGCGTTCGCTGGCCGAGGGTGGAGCCGTGCACGGGCCGACCTTGCTCGTGGGCCTGGGTTCGATCGCGCTGGTGCTCGTGCTGCGTTTCGTGAAGAAGCGCCTGGGCTGGACGCTCTTGCCCGAGTTCCTGTTGGTCGTGATCGCGATGGCGGCGCTGACCGCCGTTCTAAGACTTGACCAGCAAGGTGTGCGCGTCGTCGGCGAGATCCCGGCGAAACTGCCCAAGGCCGGGCTGCCGCACTTCGACGCGCAGTGGATCCGCGACTTCGCCTCCAGCGCACTCGCGATCGCGCTGCTTGGCTTGCTCGAGGCGATCGCAATGGCGAAATCGATCGCGTCGGTGACGCGTCAAAAGCTCGACCTCAACCAACAGTGCCTTTCCGAAGCCTGCGCGAACCTCGCGGGGAGTTTCTTCTCCTGCATGCCCGGCTCGGGCTCGCTGACGCGCTCGGCGATCAACCAGCAGGCCGGCGCGCGCACGCAGTGGGCCGGCGTGTTCTCGGCGATCGCAGTGGCCGTGATCATGTTGCTGCTCGCGCCCTACGCCCGTTTCATCCCGCGCGCGGCGCTGGCCGGGCTGTTGATCTTGACCGCGGCGCGCATGGTCAACTTCAAGGAGCTGCGCTACCACGTGCGCGTGTCGCGCTTCGACGCGGCGATCGTCTGCCTGACCGCGATCTCGGCCTTTGCGATCTCGATCGAGTTCTGCGTGCTGATCGGTGTCGTGCTGTCGTTCATGCTGACCGTGCCGCGCACCGGGAATATGCTCTTGACCGAGTTCGTCGAAGCCGACGCCGACCACGTGCGCGAGCGCTTGCCCGAGGACGCGCCGGCCGCCGACGTGCTGATCTTCGGGCTCGAAGGCGAGATGTTCTTCGGCGCCTCGACCAGCCTCGAGCAGCACCTCGAGGCAATCGAAGGCCGGATGAACGAGGGCCCCAAAGTCGTCGTGATGCGCATGAAGCGCGCGCGCAACCCGGACGCCGTGGGCCTGGCCGAGTTCGAGCATTTCATCGGCCGCCTGCGCTCGCGCGGCGTGTACGTGCTCTTGTGCGGCGTGCGCACCGGCATGCGCAATGCCCTGGCGCGCTCGGGCATGCTCGACAAGTTCGACCCCGAACATTTCTTTCTCGAACAGGCTGTGCGTCAGACCAGCACGCAGGCTGCGATGCGCCTCGCCCGCAAACTTGCCGGCCGGCCCGAACGCGCTTCGTCAGGACCGGCGGGCGAGCGCAGGGTCCGCGATCTTGGGCCGCCCGCGAGACCGTGATCCTGCGCGAGTCCGCCGCGCGAACAACCCAACCTTGACGCTTCGGGCAGCGTCCGGGGGAGTTGCCGGGCCGCCGCGCAGGGTACAACACTGGACCCATGACACGCGTAGAGACTTTCGGCCTAGCCGC
>JAYUOR010000830.1:0-17046 GCA_043760765.1 Planctomycetota bacterium
GTAGTCCAGTGTCTTCTTGACCAACCGCGCGGCCTCTTCGGGCGTATGCACCGGCCAGCGTCCGACCGCGATCTCCGGGTTGTAGGAAACTCGATCGAAATTGATCGGATCCTGCTTGTTCGATTCGCCGCGCACCTCGCCGAAGTAGCGCGCGTGGAATCCGTCGCGCACGCCATTCCAATCGTCGAAGGCGCCGGCGGAGTTCGCCAGGTCGGCGTAGTACAGGTCGCTGGCGTAGAACGCGTAGTTGGAGGCCGCCGGAGTGAAACGGTCCAGGACCATGAAACGAACCGGAAACGTGTCCGCGTCGCCAACCAGCAGCGCGTAGTCAAGCGTGCCGGACTTCCAGCGCGCGAAGAGCGCGCGCTTGATCGCTTCGGGCGGATCGATGCGTGGTTCCGCGGGCCCGGGCTCGACGTGGACGAGGTCTTCGAGGCACGCAAACTCCACCGGCATCACTTTCGCGCGCGCGGCGAGCAGCGGGGCGAGCGCCGCGCGATAACAGGCCGGCGCGACGACGACGAAGCCGCGCGCTGCAGGCGCTGGAGCCGCTGCCGACTGCGCGATCTTGAGTAGCAGGGCTGCGATCATCATTGAGCTTTCCTCGCGGCGAGTCTGGCCTGCCCGTGGTCTTCAGGCAATCCCGCGGCGCGCGCGGTTCGAAGTGGCGCGCAGAGGCATGGACTGGTACGAAGGGAGGATCATGTCCCACGCCTGCCTCAGAGGAATCCTGTTCGTGTTCTTCCTGTGTCCGATTTGCCTGGTCGCGAGCCCGAGTACAGTGGCTCCGCAGACCCCTAAGGAAGCCGTCCAGCGGCTCCCTGTGGTGCCCGGAGGCGACAAGAACCCGATTCCCGCCGAACCGATCGGTCTCGCGGAACTGATCCACGCGCCGCAGAGTGAATTGTGGCCGGCCGTTCAGCGTTGGTCCGACGACGCCGAACGATTGCGGCGGCTGTACCCGGTAGCTTCCTCTCCTGCCTTGCGCGTGCGCCTCGCGAAGTTCCACCGCGATTGGCTGGCGGAACTGGCCACGCTCGATTGGAAGGCTCTGTCGAGGCCTGCGCAGGTCGATGCGCTCGCGTTGCGCACCTGGATCGAGCGCCGCCTGGGCGCAATTTCACGCGAAGCGGCGAATGACCTGCGCAGCGCTGCCCTGGTCGACTTCGCGCCGCGGATCTGCGATCTCGCCGAAGCCTGCGCGCGCATCGAGCCGGTCGACGCGCGCTCGAGCGCCGACAGTCTCGAGCAATTGAGCAATCTGCTCGTCGCGCGCCGCACTGAACTCGAGGCTGGTCTGGCCAAGGATGCGGCGAGCGTCGATCGTTTCGACGCGAGCCGGGCGGCCAAGCGTGTGGACGAGTTGCGCTCCGCGTTGAAGAACTGGTTCGAGTTCTACGACGGTTACGATCCGCTGTTCACGTGGTGGTGCAAGGCGCCCTACGCCGCGGCCAGTCAGGCACTCGGCGACTACGCGAAGTTCCTGCGCGAAAAAATCGTCAAGGTGGGCAGCGGCGAGGACGACATCGTCGGCGATCCGATCGGCGCGCAGGCGCTAGCCCGTGCGCTGGAAGACGAGTGGATTCCCTACAGCGCGGAAGAACTCGTGGTCTTGGCCCAACGCCAGTTTGCCTGGTGCATGAAAGAACTGCGCAAGGCTTCCAACGAAATGGGTTGCGGCGACGATTGGAAACGCGCGCTGGAACTGGTCAAGCAGTCCAGCGTGCCTCCGGGCGAACAGCCGGTCCTGATCCGCGACCTGACGCTCGAATCGATCGGTTTTCTGCGCGCCAAGAACTTGATCAGCGTGCCCGCGCTCGCCGCGGAAACCTGGCGCATGGACATGCTCTCGCCACAGTCGCAGCGCGTGAACCCGTTTTTCCTCGGCGGCGATTCGATCATGGTTTCCTATCCGACGGACGCGATGACGCACGCGGAGAAGCTGATGAGCATGCGCGGCAACAATCCGCACTTCGCGCGGGCCGTCGTGCACCACGAGGTGATCGCCGGCCACAATCTGCAAGGCTTCATGGAGGAGCGCTTCAACCAGCACCGCCGCGTGTTCTCGACTCCGTTCTGGACCGAGGGCTGGGCGCTGTACTGGGAGATGCTGCTGTGGGACAAGGGCTTTGCCGTCACGCCACAGGATCGCATCGGGATGCTCTTCTGGCGCATGCACCGCTGCGCACGCATCGTGTTCAGCTTGAAATTCCACCTGGGTGAGATGAACGCGAAGGAGTGCATCGATTTCCTGGTCGATCGCGTCGGCCACGAACGCGCCAACGCCGCTGCCGAGGTGCGCCGTTCTTTCGCCGGCGACTATTCGCCGCTCTATCAGGCGGGCTATCTGCTTGGTGGCATGCAATTCATGGCCCTGCACCACGAGCTCGTCGATTCCGGGCAATTCACCGACCGCCGCTTTCACGATGCCGTGATCCGCGCGAACTCGTTGCCGGTCGAACTGGTGCGCGCGCTTTTCAGCAAGGAAGAACTGAAGCCGGACACGCGCTCGCATTGGCGCTTCGCCGACTGACGCCGCTCACTGCGGTGTGTCGGCGGGTGGAATCGCGGACTTTCGGCAAGCTCCCGTCGCAGACGTGCGAGTCGACTCACAGCGGCCTTGGCCGGCGCGGCCAGCGGCTCGCGAGCGGTGCTTCAGAGCCAGGCGGGCAGACAGCGCAGCTTGATCCAGCGTTTCGTCGTTGGATGCACGAAGGACAGGGCCGCGGCGTGCAGCAAATAGCTGCCACGACCGGGCGGTGCGTCGCTGATCGGAATCCCGCCAATCCCGAACAGCGGATCGCCGACGATCGGCGCGCCGAGTGCTGCGAGGTGGATGCGGATCTGATCGGGCCTGCCGGTGACGGGCTGCGCGGCGACGAGCGCTCGACCCCGTGTGCTGTCGCGCCGCAGCACGCGCACGCGTGTTTTCGAGGCGCGGCCCGGCTCCCGCGCCACGTGGATCATCAGGCGACCGTGGGGCACACGGCCGATCGGATGGCGCGCGATGCAACTGTCCGGCAGTTCAGCGCCTTCGACCAGCGCCAGGTAGGTCTTTCGCGGGACGAAATTGCGGAACTGGAGCGCGAGATCCGCGCGAGCGGGGGCGCTCTTGCCGATCACGATCAGGCCCGAAGTGCCGCGGCCCAGGCGGTGGATCGGTGAACTTTCCTGGCGCGAGGGATCGCTGGCGCGCACGAGGTGCAGCAGCGTGCTTTCGAAGAACGGACCGGCGGGCAGCACCTGCAGTCCGCTGGGCTTGTCAACCACGAGCACATCGTCGTCCTCGAAGTGCACCGTGAAATTCAGGGGCACCTCAGGCTCGCTCCAGGGCGAGCGGAAATACTCCAACTGATCGCCGCTGCACAGGAGGTCCTGTGCCGCCGCCGTCTGGCCGTTGACGCGCACGCGCCCCTCGGCGAGTGCCAGCGTCCAGTTCTCGCTGGTCGAGTGCGCGAAACGCGCGGCGTGATAGTCGAGCACGCGCAAGCCCGCGTACTCAGGCCGCACGCGATCGTGATAGGTGTAGCCGGAGTTGGTCGTCACGGGTGCGCTCAGTTCTTCGGCCCAGGCCGGGGGAGCAGCACGCCGGTGGAACCCTTGGCGATCGCGACCGGCTCGCGCTGTTTCGCGCCCGAGGTCTTGGCGAGGATGCTGAGGGTGGTATCGCTGGAGAAACCGCGCAATTCGAATCGCCCCTGCTCGTCGGACTGCGCGGGCTCGGCCCAGCCGATGCCCAGCGCTCGCTCGGGATTGACGAGTTCGACGTGTGCGCCCGGCGAGGATGCGCCGGACGAGTCGATCACGCTTCCACAGGCGAGCAGTTCCGCGGGCTCCAGGATCCAGACTCCGATCTCGTTGCTGCCGCGTTGCACGGCGATGGACTTCAACGCGCCCAGAGCGTGCGGTTCGCTCTCATGCACGATCAACAGCGTGGCCAAGCCGCGCTCGAGTTCGCAATTGTCGAACTGTACGGCGAAGTTTCCGACTGCGTCGCTGCTTGTCTGACGGTGCAATTGCAGCGCGCCCTCGGGCCGCTCGATTGCTCCCACGAGCCGCAACTCGCAATAGCGCAGAGGCCGCTGCTTTGCGTCCAACGCACGGCCCACCAAGGTCAAGCTCGAACTTCCAAGGCGCAGTTCGAGCAGCGTCTTGTCTCCGTCGCTGCGCGGACCCGGGCCGCGCACTTCGTAGGTCAGTTCGTGGCCAGGGATCGAAACTGCGGCCTTGAGTTCGAGCCGCAGGCCGATATTTGCGAACAGCGCGGAACCCGAGCGGATGCTGACGAGTTCGGACCGCGCCGGCACGATGTCGTCGACGCCATCGCCGGGACCGAGTTCGACTTCGGCTTCGCCGGCGAAACGGGAACCGTCGGCTTGCACGACGCGCAATTCGAGCGAACCGTGGGCGGGCAGCACGAGTCGGATCGGCTGGCGCGGCAAGGATTCGGGCTCGATCTCGAGCGTTGCGCTCGCGGGGAGAACACCCGCGATGCCAAGGACGAGCACTTCGTTTTCGTCGCTCTCGATCGGACCGAGTTCGGCGATGCCGTCGACTCCGCGGGTCGTCCCCGTCGAATCGATGTTGAACAGTCCCGCGTTCTTGCGCGTGACACAGACCTGAATGCCGCGCTGCGGGCGGCCTTGCACATCGACAACCTGGGCGCGCAGGATGAAGACCGGGTTGCATTCGATCACGCGCTCTTGCGTCGCTGGGTCTGTGTTGAACACTTCCATGCCGGCGCGAGTCTCCGAGAGCGCCATGGCGTAGATTCCCGAGCCAGGGCAGGGCAACCGAACGCGACCCTCGTCGTCCGTGAGCGCGCGATTTCCAACACGCCGGATCTCGCCCATGCCCAGGCCGCGGCGTTTGATGATCTGCGACACTTCGTGTTCGGCATCGCCACCCGCATCGATGTAGAGCACCTCACAGTGCGGCATCGGCACGGCGTCTGCTTCGGTTCGCACCAGAATCTCGATCGTTTGGTGAGCGCTGTCTTCGCTCGCAAGCGGACTGCGAACGCTCACCTGGGGCAGTTCCGACATAGCAGCGCGCAGCGCGCTTTCGAATTTTGCAGCGAGAGGCGCCGCGTGCGATGCTCCGCCACGCCCCGACGACGTGTCGGGAACTTCGAATTCATGGACAGGCTGAGCGCGCGAGTCCCGCGGCGCGAACGCGGCCCAGATCAGCGCGGCGACGGCGACAAGCAACCCCGCGCCCAGCGAAGCGAGCAGTCGGCGCCGTTGCAGGCCGGGAGAAGGACCCATCGGCGGCGGATTCTAACCGCGGCCTGCGCTGTCGGATCGGCCTGTGTGGGAGAGCCGCAGGCGTCGCTCAGCAGCGCTGCCCACGGAAATTTAGAGCAAGGTCCACTGCACCGGCCCGAGTTGTTCCAACTCGGCCTGCGTCAGGGGCGAATACTTCAGCTGTTCGCTTTGCCACAGGATTGCCTGATCGAGATCGTGCGCGGAAACCGGTTCCGCGACACCCGGCGGTGCGACCGAGAGTTGAGCCTTCCGGCTGCCCAATTCGACGAACTGCGTGTAGCTTTGGCGCAGCGGCGAGAGCAGCGTGTTGTTGTCCGCGGCTCGGAACGGCCCCATCAATACGCCGGGGCCCGGCGTCAAGGACGGGAAGCCCTCCAGACTTGTCCATCTCGGCATGTGGACGGTCTGCACGTTCTGCTGGTACCAACTCTGCCAGACCGTCGTGGGGCCGACGAGTTGGGCCTTGCGCACCGCGTCGCTGAGCACGCGGTCGACGTAGGCGATTTCTGTGGTCCTGAGTTGGATCGGCGGCAGGTTGCGAATCTTGGCCAGCGCCTGCTTCAGGAAGAGGTTCAGACCTGTTTCCCCGCCGCCGTAGATCGAGATCAACTCCGGCCCGGCGTCCTGCAGGCGGAAGCTCAGGTTCAGGAACCAGACGACCAGCGTGCCGCGTACGGAATTGTCCACGTTCGCGCCGGCCTGATACCAGGGGCCGAGTTCCTGCAGCGCGCGCTTCGCGTCGAGCGAAAGCGCGACCCCGTGGTTTTTCAACCACAAGCCAATCTCCGAGAGGTCCCGACCTGCGACGCTGACCACATCGTGGTGCATATCGGAGATCTGTTGTGGAGAGATCAATTGTTGCGAAGCGGCCGTCAGCAGTTCGCGCAGGCGGCGCGATCGGAACGTGTCGCCCGAACCGCCGGATCCGAAGCGGATCGGAATCGGATACCAGGACCCAACCGGCCGGTGATTCGCCGAAAACACGAAACCGGCAGCGGGATCGATGACGTGCGGCACCAGCGCGTGGGGCAGCAGGTCGAGCCAGTCCGAATTCGTGCGGCTGCCGTCCTGGGCGATCACACCGGCGAGTTCGAGCGCGGGATTGCGCACCGGCACCGAGCCCGCCACCGAATAGCCGACGCGGCCCGACTCATCGCTGAAGACGAGGTTCACACTGGGCCAGGTCCAGCCTTCAAGCGTGTCGAAAAAACTATCGACGGAGCCTGCCCGGTACATGTTCAGCAGCGCGCTCGAAGTGTCCTTGAACGGGTCGTCGAAGGGCACGCGTCGAACGGCATATTCCTCGCCCGGGAAAATGTCCGGCACGATCCCGGTGACCACGGGCCCCCAGTAGGTTTCGCGATACTGGACTAAGACGTCAGCCTCGCCCAGCACATGGATGGTCTCTAGGTTCGAGGCCGCAAAGTCCAGCCACTGTCCGTCGAGTTTGTAACGGCCGGGCTGATTGAGCGGGTTCACCGTCAGCTGCATCAGATCGGATTGATCCAAGCCGATGGCCGTCGGGCTCCAGGCCACGAACTTGGTGGAACCGCTCAGGATGTTGGGGCAGCCGGGCACACCGACGCCGCGCACGGCGAAGCTGGCGCCCTGCATGCTCCATTCGTAGAGCTGACTGGGCAGCGTGACACCGATGCGCGGGTCGCCGACCAGAACCGATCGGCCGGTGGTCGTGTGCGCTCCGTCGACCGCCCACGCCTGGCTGAAGTGCGGGCTCGCGTTGTACGGCAAGCAAGTGTCTTCCGCGAGCAGTGCGTGTGTGCGCGCGTAAGTGCCCAGCATGTCCTGCAGTGCGAGCGGCACATCCTGTCGCTCGATCACCGCGGCCGAATCGTCGCAGACCAGTGCGCCCAGCAATTCTTCGAGCTGTTCGGCGCGTGTCCGTCCGGGCGTGTTCGAGATGAGCTTCCAGTCGTGCAGCAGCTTCGCTTCGTCGAGACCGTTGGATCCGAAGAACTCGCCGAAGCGCAGCCACGCTCCGATGCAATCAGCGGGTGTCCACGGCTCCAGCGCAATCGCGTACTGCGTGAACAGCGGGTCGAGAACCAGATTCGGATCCTGCATCCACGCGTTGACCCCATCGGCATAGGACTGCAGCAGCTTGAGCGTCGGCAGGTCCATGCAATTCACCGCGCGCTGGGCATGTTTGCTCCAGCCGAAGAGCCTCGCCTTGCGGTCGCTGGCGATGTGCGTCTTGTTGACTGCGCCAGTTTGCGGGTTGACGACAGCGCCGGAACCGAAGAACTCGGAGACGCGGCCCCTTACGGCGAGCCGCATCCAGCAAATCTGGAACAGACGATCCTGCGCCGCGGCATATCCCGCGCCGTAGTAGGCGCCCTCGTCGCTGCTGGCGAAAACGTGCGCCACACCGTGAGCATCGCGGCCGATGCTGACACCGGCGAGTACGGCGCTGCTCGCCGCGGACGTCGCCGGACCGTGCTCAGCCCTTGCACCCAGGCAGATCGTGATGACGAGCGTGCTCGCCGTCAGGATTCTCACGGGCAAAGTTGTAGCGCTGATCATGCTCGAGTGCTTCAAGACCGTCCCGGAAGTGCGAGTTGGATGGGTGACGTGCGCAGGAGGATTGCGCACCGCCGGATACGCAAAGGATTCTGGCTGGCCACGGGAAAAGCCGCAACCAGCCAGTCAATCTTCCGCTCCTGAATCCGGCTCTCGGACGGGCGCAAAGGCCGTCACAGACAGCCAGGGCGCAGCCCGGCTCCGGTTTGAGCCAAGCCACGAATTTTGCCTCGAAGTCTGCACGCGCGCTGCGACCGGCTTCACCAGCCGGTCGGCCCTATTGTTCTGCCTTCAGCGCAGCCAGTCTTTTTCCACGGCGAGCAGGCGCTCGTGCCCAAGGTCAGCCACGGCCAGCTCAGCGCCGCTGACCACCCGCAAGAAAACGCGGGCGGCCAGATCCTCGTTGCGTAGCGTTTCGCCTAGGTCCTCGCGCAGGCGCCGTCGCGCGGCCTTGAAATCGCTTTGACGGCGTCGGGCCATTCCGGCGTCGTTGTTCTGCTCGGCGAGCTCGCGCTCGAGGTTGAACAGGGACAGGCCATCGACACAAAGCACCTCGATCATCGGGGCGACGTAACGGCCTTCGAGTTGGAATTGAAGCGCGAGGTGCCGGCCAATACCGACGAGTTCGGCCTGACGCTGTTTCCAAGCTTCGTTGAGCAGGCCCTCGCGGATCAGTGTGCGCAGTGTGGCCTGGTCCTCGTCGTCCAAGCGCGAATGGGCCGACGACGGTGAAGGCGACACCGCGATGCGCGAGCGCTCTTCCGAGCGAATCGAGACCTCCGTGCGCACCTCGCGCACGCTGCTCTCGAGCCGTTCAAGCCTGGTCAGGATCTTCTCCAACTGTTGCAGGAGTCTTTCCGACCCGTCGGGGGCATTCGACGTCGCCGGCCGCGGTTCGGGAAGTCCCGCGAGGAGCGGCGCCGTCTGGTCTGGGCCTCGCGAGGAAGGCAGCGGCTCCGGAGCCTGCGGTCGAGCAACGCTGAAGAGCAGGGCCAGTGCGAAGAGGGCGAGTGCGATAAGCACGATCCAGAGGAACTTCATGGGGGCCTTCCTGAGAGGTTGCGGGGGAACACGGGCGCGCAGGGCCAAGCTACCCTGAACAACAGATTCGATTCGCTGATTCTTGAGGCCTGACCGTCGATAGGCGGTCCTTCTCGACGGGGTCAGGAGGATTGGCCGGTGCACCTCTGACTCGACCAATCGGCTCTCGCTACACTCGCAGGCGCCTCGGCCCTCCCGGGTCGGCCTGATGAACCGCTCGCAAGCACTCGCCGCAGCTGATGAAGCGTTCGACGTCGCCATCGTCGGAGCCGGGATCAATGGCGCGGCCGTATACCGCGAACTGTGCAGGCTTGGATATCGCGTGCTGCTCGTGGATCGCGGCGATTTCGCGAGCGGTACCAGCCAAGCCTCGGGTATGTTGATCTGGGGCGGGCTCTTGTACCTGCGCAATCTCGATCTGCGCACGGTCTTCGGTCTTTGCAAGGCGCGCGATCGGCTGGTGCGCGAGGAACCGGACAACGTCCAGACCCTGCGCTTTCGGTATCTGCCGCTGCAGCGCGGAGGACGCAGTCGCAGGCTCGTGCAAGCGGCCTTGTTCTCGTATTGGATGCTGGGCAGGCGACGCCGGCGGCGGCCCTATGGAGAACGACACTTTCGCGCCGCGGGCCTGCTGGCGCACGGACGATTCCATCCTTCGCTGGTCTACGAAGAAGCGTGTCTTTCCGGCTCGGACAGTCGCTGCGTCTTGTCGTGGATCCTCGCGCAAGCCGGCGACGGCAACGTTGCATTGAACCACTGCGAACTGACGCAGGCCTCTTGGCAACGCGACCAGCGCCTGTGGCGTATGGAATTGACCGATCGCCACAGCGCTTCGCAACGCAGCGTTCAAGCGCGTGTCCTGGTCAACGCCGCGGGCGTGTGGACCGAGCGCGTCGGAGAACTCTGCGGCCTGGAACAGCGCTTCCGTCATGTCCTGAGCAAGGGCGTCTACCTGGCGTTCCCGCGACCCGCGGAACTCGACGAAGCCTTGGCCTTCGAGATGGAGCAGCACGGCGATTCGCAGACGTTCACTCCCTGGGGCCCGGTGGCGCTGTGGGGGCCGACCGAGTCCGTCGTGAAGGACATCGGCGCGGGCTTTCGTCCCGATGTGGAAGACGTGCGCTTTCTTCTGTCGCACGCCAATTCGAATCTGTCGCAGCAGCGCGGCGCCGAGCACGTCGTTTCGCTGCGTTGCGGGATCAGGCCACTGGCCGTCGAGCGTGCGTTTTCACGCGAGGTCTATCCTCTCGACCTCTCTCGCCGTCACATCGTCGCGCGCGATCCGAAGGTCGCCGCTCTGTCGATCTATGGAGGCAAGCTCACCTCGGCTCCGATGATCGGCCGCGAAGTGGCATTGCACGTGCGCGAGTACTTGCCGGCGCGCGGTCCAGTCACTCGCGAGCAGGTCGCGGCGGCCGCACTCACGTACAACTTTCCGGGCGTCGACGCCGCGCTGCCCGACGCGCGCTGGTGCCGCGAAAATGAAGCCTGCATGACGCTCGAGGACTATCTGCGGCGGCGCACCAACATTGCGCAATGGGTGCCGCGCCTGGGTCTTGGACGCGGCGACGAAAACTTGCGCGAGATCGCGAGGATCGCTGGAGACCTTTGTGCTCCCGAGCAGGCCGCGGAGGCGCTGGCGAACTGGCGCCAGGAAGCCGACGCTCAGGACCGATTGCTGACCTCTGTCTAGAAAATCCACGATGAATCAAGCTGTCACTGTGTCCCACGAACCTTCCAACGCCTGGCCGCGGCTGGAAGCGGACGACGAGGCGGCCGTGCTGCGCGTGATGCGCGATGGAAACATCAGCACGCACCCTGTGATCCGCGAACTGGAGCGCGACTATGCGGCCTTCAGCGGCCGGCGCTTCGCGCTTGCACACAACAACGGCACGGCGGCGTTGATGGCGGGCTTCCACGCGCTTGGACTCGAACCCGGCGACGAAGTCCTCGTGCCGACGGCGACTTTTTGGGCTTCGGTGCTGCCGATGTTGTGGTTTGGATTGGTGCCCGTCTTTTGCGGCAGCGAGCGCGAGCGCCTGGGGCCCGATCCCGATGACATGCGCCGGCGCATCACCTCGCGCACGCGCGCGATGGTGATCGTGCACCTGTGGGGCATGCCCGCGAAAATGACCGAGTTGCAGAAGCTCGCCTCGGATCACGGCCTCAAGATCGTCGAAGACGCCTCGCACGCGCACGGCGCCAGCTGGCGCGGAATTCCCGCCGGCCGATTGGGCGACATCTCTGTCTTCAGTCTGCAGGGCGACAAGCTCGCGCCCGCGGGCGAGGGCGGAGTCCTGTTGACCGACGACGAGAACTACTTGGAGCGCGCGACCTGCCTGGGCGACATTACGCGCATCATCGAATTGAACACGCCGGCGCGCCGATTCGCGGCCACCTCGTTCGGGATCAAGACGCGCATCGCGCCGATTTCGGCCGCGATCGCGCGCGTGCAGCTTTCGAAGCTCGCGCGCAACAACGCGCGGCGCAATGCCAATCTGGAGCGACTGTCCCACGCGCTCGAAGGACTTGGCTTCGATTGTTTCTTGCCGCCCGCGCACGTCCGGCGCGTGTACTTCGAATTCTTGATCCGGCCGCGCGATGCAAGGGTCGACTTGACAGCGCTGATCGCCGCACTCACCGCCCAGGGTTGCCAGGTGCGTTGCCCACGCTATCCGCTGCTGCACGAGCAGCCGTTCTTTACCGAAGGACACTGGGCGCGCACCGGCCACATCGACGCCGGGCGAGCAGCGGCGCTCGCGTCGGCGGGGGGCTTCGATGGCACTGCGCACGAGAACACGCGCTTGCTGCGTTTGCCCTCATTCCCCGGCGAAGACAACGGCATCCTCGATCAATACATCGAGGCCTTCCGCAGGGTGAGCGGATGAAGTGGCGCCTAGCCAACGTTGCCTTGCACGCGTTGCACCTTGGCGTGATTGCATTTTGTCTGTGCGGGTGGATCTGGCCCCAAACGCGGCCGCTTCATCTGGTCCTGTGCGCTCTGACCGCATTTTCGTGGTTCATCCTTGGTCCGCTGCTCGGCAAGCCGGGCCATTGTTTCTTGACGGGTTTTCAACATCGCGTGTGGGCGAACCTGGGACAATCACAGCAGCCCAACTACATGAGCTATCTTTTCCAGCGCGTCAGCGGCCGCGCCCCCAACGTTGTCGCGATCGATCGGGCCACCCAGGTGGCGTTCTACACGTGCATGCTGCTTTCGATCTGGATGTTCACGCGCTCGGGCTAGTCGCCGGCCCTTCTCACGGTCGACTTCTGCGCTAGCATCGGAAGCATGCAGAGCCAAGCCAGGACCGTCGACGCGTACCTGGCCGAACTCCCGGCCGATCGCCGCGCTGCGCTGGCAGCCGTGCGCAAGGTGATCCTCGAGAACCTCGACAAGAGTGAGTACGAAGAGGGCATGACTTACGGGATGATCGGCTACTACGTGCCGCAGCGCATTTTTCCCGAGGGCTACCACTAGGATCCCAAGCAGCCGGTGCTCTTCGTCAATCTCGCGTCGCAGAAGAACCACATGTCGATCTACATGATGGGCCTCTACGGCGACACTGCCCACGCGAAGTGGTTCAGCGAGGCTTGGGCGAAGACCGGCAAGAAGCTCGACAAGGGCAAGGCCTGCGTTCGCTTCAAGAAGCTCGAAGACCTTGCGCTCGACGTGATCGCCGAATCGATCCGGCGAATACCTGCGAAGAAGTACCTCGAGATCTATCAGCGCGGGCTCGAGTCGCGAAAGGGCGCGTCTTCAGGCAAGCCGAAGCCGGCGGCGAGCAGGCAGGCCCCGGCGAAGAAAGTTTCGGCAGCGAAGAAACGCGCCGCCGCCGTCGCGCACGCGAAGTAACGCAATCGCCCAGGCTCAGTGAGCGCGGGCGATCTGTGCGGGAAACCGTGCGTCGCGCGGTTTCAGCCGCTTACCACTTCTTGCGGACTTCGAAGCGGATCCCCGAGATATCGTCGCCGTTCTCGATGTAGCCCGCCATCACGTCGCAGCGCAGGATCCACGAGGTCGCGATCGCAATCTGGTAACGCGCGCCGATACCGACTTCGTCGCCTGCGTCGTTGTTCGCGTTGTCGTAGGAGTGCAGCGCAGCAACTTCGAGTACGACCTGCTGACGGTGCTCCGCGGTGAACAGGCTGGGCAGGTATTCGACACCGAAGGCAGCGCCGACTCGGTCGTGGCCGGTGTCGTCGAGGCGCGGGAAGAGCGTCAGCGCATCGGCTTCGAAGTTGATCCCGGTATTCTTCAGCACGCCACCCGCGCCGGCGTCGCGCGCCAACGATTCGGGGTCGCCAAGACCGAGGAACATGTTCAAGTACGGCAGCAACGTGTAGGGCTGACGCGTGCGGAAGGAGTTCTCAGCCAGGAACAAGGCTCCGCCCTTCGTGTTGTCGCCGGAGGTGAGGATCACGCGCAACGAGTTGGAGAGCCAGTCCCAATAGCGCCTGGTCCAGGCCGCCGAGACGTTGAGCGCGTCCGTGCCGTCCTGGGCGTCGTTCGAGACGATGCCGAAGCCGGCCTCGGCGTAACCGTGGTGCATCTCGATGAAGCTGTTGGCACCGACGAGCTTGGTACCGCCCTCAGCCGTGATGCCCTCGCTCTTGATCGAATTCGAACTGACGTCGTCGAATCCGGCGAAGAAAGTCACGTCCATGTTCGAGATGTCGAGCTTGGGGCTGTTCATCGCGGGAATCGTGACCGCGCCACCCACGAAGGCGTCTTCGACCCAGACTCCGTTCTGGAACAAGAGCGGGATTTTCCCGACCGCGAAGGGCAGGTCTAGGTTGTTGTGCTGACCGCTGGCACCCTGCAGGATCGGACCGACGTCGCCTTCGAAGAAAATCGTGTCGAAGTCGGTGTCGACGCTGAAATGATCATCGTTGCCGTCGTCGCCGCCGACCTCGTCCGTAAAATCGATGCTGGTGATGTTCTTGCCGTCCTCGAATGGCCGGATGAAGGCGTGGATGCGCTCGGTTGCAGTCAGCTGCGCGTCGATGTCCAGGTTGAGGCGCGTGGCGAGACGAGCCGTCTCATTGGCTCCGTTGTTGCTCACGCCCGCAGCCGTCCGCCAATCACCGTAGACCATCAGGTGCGGCGTGGTCGGGTTCTTCTCGCCCATCAAGTTCGGGTAATTCCGCAGCGGACCCTCGCGGAACAATTCGCGCCCAAATTCGAGCATCGGCCGTTGCGTGTCGACCGGCGACTTACGGTAGGTCTCGAGCTGATCTTGCAGGCTGAAGGTCTGCGGGATGTTGAGACCCGGGCCGAATTGCGCCCGGAAATTTTCAGGCGGGACTTCGACCGCTTTCGCGTTGGGATCGAACGTGGGGGGCGTGCTCGGTTTGACACCCGGGAGCGGATAACCCTGCGGACTCGTATCCTGCGCGAAACCAAATGCGCCGAGCGCGAAGCTCGCCGTGACGAGTGCGCCGCTGTGAATGAAGATGTTGAGTTTCATGGAATGGATCCTCATTCGATCGTGAACTCGACGGTGTAGGGATGGATGTCGATCATCTGATCGTTCATCTCGCGCAACATTTCTTTGGTGGCTCCGACGAGCTCCATGAAGTACATGGGTTCAGCGCGGCTGCACAGGCGCGCGGCGAGGCGATAGGTGCCGGGTTTCGAGAGCAGATTCGCGGGCACCGAGTACTTCGCCGTGCGCGTTGAAAGCGGCGGGATGCTGCGCTGTTCCATGCGAATGAACGGCGGGTGGTTCAAAACCGAGGTCGGGACTCCGGCCGGCCGGATGTAGGGCAACTGGTCGCCGTCGAACGGCACCGGCAGGTACATCTCGCGGTCGGTGCCCTTGACGTTGGTGGTCAGGAACTTCGTCTGCAGATTGAAAAGCTGACTGTCGGGCTGAATCGTTCCATCCAGCACGTCCTTGGAATGGATGTCGGCCATGTCGCCGTGGCTGTCGACGAAACCCGACTCCCAGATGTTCTTCCAGCCTCCCTTGCCGTCCTGCTCGAGCAGCGCGACGTTGAGCCAGATCTCCGGCTGCGCGCCCAGCGAACCGGAAGGGAAATTGTGGCCATCCGCGATGTTGCTGACCTCGTAGCGGAACGAAAGTTCCTGCGCGCTCTTGCGCTCCGACTCGAAGAACGGTCCATCGAGGTGCGAGCCCGTTTCCATCAGGTGGCGACGCTTCTCCGAGCGCAGCTTCAGGCGCTCGAGGTTCTCCTTGATGATGTCGCGCGCTTCGTCGCGTTTGGCCCTGTCGCTCCAATCGAAGGCGAGGTGCTGCTGCTCCGCCGTGCCCTGACCCGGCGGGGGGCTGGACACGAAAATCGGGCTGAGTTCGCCCTTCACGAGGCGCTCCTCGAAGTCTGCCTTCGTCCAAAGACGCCAATCGAAGGCCAACCATTCGGCTGTCGAGAAGGGGCTCTTGCGGCGCGGCTGCGGGAAGATGCCCGGATGCGCGATCGAGTACCCAGGACCCGGGAAGGAGTGGTCGGTGTGCTTGGCATCCGGATTGAATGCCTTCTTGCCGATGACGGCCGTAGGCGCCTTCATCCAATTGTCGCCGTCGACCTTGTCGCCAATGACCTTGCCCATGTGGCAGTCCTGGCAGGTCGTGCCGCGCTTTTGAGCGGGAGAATCCTTGTACTGGTCCCAGACCACCTCGAGCTTGATCCCCGGATAAACGGCGACCTGGTGGCAGGACATGCAAAACTCAGAGCGGCTGAGTTGTTCGTTTTCCTGGGGTTTGGTGTGAACTTGGTTCTCACCCTCTTTGGCGTCGAGTCCGCGGTCCGCGACGATCTCGTCGTAGCCTGAAGGCTTCGCAGCGCTGTGCGCGGGTCCGAAGACCGGCCCCCACAGGGCGGCATCGACTAGCGCGCGATTGCCGTTGACCTTCATGTAGTTCTGGTTGACGCGGTGGCAGGTCACGCAGGTGACCCCTTCGCGCGAAACCTCGGAACGGTCATAGATTTGGATGTCGCGCAACTCGTTCATCGTCGTTCCGACCGACGCATGGCAGCGCACGCAGAAGGCGCCGACGGTTCCCGAGGCCAAGCCGTTCAAGGCCTGCTCGAACTTGTGGAACATCGGCGAGATCGAGGCATACGCGTGTTGCGAGGTGGCCCACTCCTCGTAGATCGCCTTGTGGCAGGAGCCGCAGGTGCGCGCGCTCGGGAAATGCTGCTCCGCCTTTTCGTCCGCGGTTTGCGCCTGCAACAGCAGGTCGAGGTGCGGATCGCTCGCGGCCGCTCCGCCGTCGGGGGCAGGCGCGGCCGATTGGGCGAATGCTGCGGTCAGCAGGGAGAAGGCGGCCAGGCAAGCCAGCAGTGAAAGGGGCGTCTTCAAGCAAGTTCTCCGAGGACGGTGGGAGCGCGGTGGGACGGAGCCTCCGCTGTGGGGCGAAGCTTGTGGGGAGCGTGCAGCCGCCCGTCTCGCTCGGCGCAGCGCGTGCGTCGGAGGCGGACCTGGTGGCAAGCAGGTCGGGGATCCTAACGATTGACCCTGCCGGAAGGCCAGAGAATGACCTGCGAACCTCGTTCGACGTGGGACTCTGGCGTCGCCACCTCGCAGCAGCTGGGCATGGGGTGCGCCCCGATCTTCCCTGCCGGCGGAGTTTCCGTGGTCACGTAGATCGCAACCGCACTCCAGGTTCCTAGAATCTCGGCGTTCCCAGACTCCCCCTAGCGGATTATTCGCGCATGCCTCGAGAGCAAGATTCGATGACCGTCACCAAGAGCGGTCAAGTCCTGAAGACGGTTCCGCTTGGAGCCGAGGTCACCGTGGGTCGCCACCAGACCGCGATGATCCAGCTAGAGGACCCGCTGATGTCGCGCGTGCACCTGCGCATCATCAGGAAGTCGGACAGCACGGGCGAGCACTATTATGTCGTCGACAATCGCAGCACGAACGGCTCGTTCCTCAACGGCAAGAAACTGCTTCCCGACGCGCCCGAGGTCCTTGACGCGAACTCCGTCGTGCGCTGTGCGTGCTTCGAGATCCATTTCGCAATGGACGAGTCGGGTCTGACGAACACGCTGCACCTAGGAAAGCCGCCCGAGGAGCAGCCCGCGCCCGAAGTGGCGACCGAACCGCCGCCGGTCGAGGCTCCGCCGCCGACCAGTCCGCTGCTCTCGCACCTGGTCGACTCGCGCTCACGCATCCCTGTCTGGACCACGGGTGATGCGACGTTGTCGGTCGTCAACATCATCGAAGAGACGC
>JAYUOR010000831.1:0-2359 GCA_043760765.1 Planctomycetota bacterium
GTGGTAGTTCACCGTGCTCATGAACAGGAACACGAGTGCACAACCCGAGAAGAACAGCGAGATCAATCCGAAATAGTGCAACGGCCGGTGACTGAAGCGCGTGATCAAGACGATCGAGAGCAGATCGAGCAGCACGGCCGAGGCCCGCCCGATGCCGTACTTGGAAACGCCGGCGATGCGCGGCCGATGGTTGACGGCCAGTTCACGCACACGCGCGCCGCTGCCCATGGCCAGGGCTGGCAGGAAACGGTGCTGCTCGGAGTAGATCATGAGCCACTCCACCAGGTCCTTGCGGAAGGCCTTTAGCGTGCAGCCCGTGTCGTGGATGCGCACACCTGTGACCCACGAAATCAGGTGGTTGGCGAGCCAAGAAGGAATCCGGCGCAGGAACAGCCCGTCGTGCCGGTCCCGGCGCCAGCCCGCGACCACGTCGCAGCCGCGGTCGATTTCGGCCAGCAGCGCCGGAATGTCGGCGGGATCGTTCTGCAGGTCGCCATCGAGCGTAACGACGACCGTGCCGCGCGCGTGTTCGAATCCGGCTGCCAGGGCGGCGGTTTGGCCGAAGTTGCGCCGGAAACGCACGATGCGCAGGCGCGGGTCCTCGCGCTGCAGTTCCAGCAACAGCTCCAGGCTTCCATCCACGGAGCGGTCGTCGACGTAGATCACTTCGGCGCGGCGGCCCACGCGCGCAAGCGCCGCGCAGATCTCGCCGTGAAGCGCCCGCAGATTGGGGGCCTCGTTGAAAATCGGCACGACAATCGAAAGTTCCACAGTCGGTCCGTGAGTCATGGCGCGGTCGCGATCCGACGGCAGACTACCCCAGCCACCAACGCGCTCCGAAGCATTTCCGAGCTGCGCGAGTTCGCCTGAGCTATTGTTCGACGGCTCAGGACAGCTAGGATCGGCCGCAGACCCGCGGGGCATCTGCTACTCGACCGGCGCCGGGCAACACCTTGGACAACACCGTAATTGCGGCCGACGAGGCATTGCTTCGCATTGGTCCCGGACAGCACCTCGACCGCGTGAGCGCGTTGCTCGAGGCGCTGGCCCGTGTGACGCCGCTCGCGCCCCGGCTCACGCGCTGGAACGACGTCGCGGAATTGCTCATGTGTGGCCCGCGCGACCGCATAGTGCTCGATGCCGACCATTTTCCCGTGGAGGACATCGGCATCGTACGCCGTTTCCTTGTGGCCCGTCCGCTGGCCATGGTCGAAGCGATCGGCTCCGACCGCTCAGGACCGGAGGGGCGCGCAATTTTGGCACTGCCTCGAACGCGCTGGCATCACTGGCCCATGGACATCGTTCAACTCGAGGCGCTGCTGCGCACGCCCGCCGCACCGACCGCCAGCGAAGCCAGTCCCCGTACGGCCGGGACGCTGCCGTCCAATTCGAATGGAAGCGAGCCGCAGGGCTTCGATCTGCGCGCGCCGCTGGGCGACTTCTCCAACCAGGTGCGCCGGACGAACGAGGCTCTGCTCGCCCTGCGCGGCACGGGCACGCTGGATTCACTCGCCGCCGAAAGCCTGAGCGCCGAAATCGCGCGTCTGGAACGCGCTGCCCGCAGCCTGGCGCTGGGCGCAGAGCGAAATCCCCGGCCCGCTGAGGAGTTGGATCTTGACGCGCTGGTCGAGGAAGAACTGGCCGTGCTCGCGCTGCAAAGCCGGCGGGCGCCGCGCGTGCGCTACCTCGGCGGCGAAGCGCTGCCGATTCGCGCGGATCGCGCCATGCTTGTGCACACCCTCGCTGTGCTGCTCGACCTGTTGCGCACGCTGGCGAATCCAGGCGAACCCGTGGAGGTCCGCTCGCTACGCTCGCCTGCCGATCTGGACCGCTTCGGTCCGCAGCGCGCCATCGTGCGCCTGCGCGCATCCGCGGGGGTTCTCGCGGCGCTCACTCCCGCGCAACTTTTCCTACCAGGCGGCCTAGGCGAACGGGTGCCCGGCGTCGGCTCAAGCGAACTTTGCGTCCTGGCGCGGCTGTGCGCGGCGCGCGGCCTGGAATTGGAGGCGCGTTCGATCCCTGGCTCGCCCGTGCAGCTGGAATTGGATTTGTGCGCTCCGATCTCGGAACGAACGTCCGCGCTGCTAGCCGGTGCGGTCCGACCCAGCTAGCGGCCCGACGAGAAAATCCTTGGCTACGGATGAGCGTGCCTCGACGCGCTGCGCGTACGCTGCCAGGCTGATTTTCACACGGTTGCGACGCAGCAACGGCCCTGTGTCCGGCATGGTCAGCTCGAGGTTGGCAGGCAACAGCGCCCTGAAAGCGATGCTGGCAACAGATCAGGCTCGGCACCCAGCCGGCCAGCCCATGCGCTGCCGGGCCCCGGGACGCTTTGAATGGGCGGCAAGGAAGATTCCCA
>JAYUOR010000832.1:0-5907 GCA_043760765.1 Planctomycetota bacterium
GGCTGCGACAATCCACGGCCTGGCTCGGCCATCCTGGCGAAACGCTTGCGACGCTGCAGCGTGCGCGTGCAAGACTCCATGAAGACTGCGCGCTACCCCGGATCAAGTCGATGGTCGGGACACGCAGCATCAGTGCCTTCTCACTCGGCGATGGAGTAGTGTTCCTCGAGGGCTTGAACTGGAGACCGCGGCCCGTATTCCAGTCGTTCTCGGTGTTCACCGAATTGACCGCACGGGCCAACGCGGAGTTCTTGGCCGGGGAAGGCGGGCCGGATTTCATGCTGTTGCGCGGCAGTTCGATCGATCTAAGGCTACCTTCGAGCGAAGATCCATTGTCGGTCCAGGTGCTGCTGCGATGCTTCCGTCTGCGCGCGAACGAAGGCGGTTTTCTGTTGCTCGAGCGCGCGCGCGTGGGCGAGCCGACTACAACTCGCGCGCTGGTCCAAGGCGGCCAGGTTACATGGGGTGAACGCGTGCTCCTGCCGCCCGGTGATCAACCGCTCCTGATCAACGCCCACATCCAGCCTTCGATCTTCGGGCGTCTGCGCGCTGCAGCGTTCCAGACCCCACAGGTCGAAGTAGAAGTCGAGTTGCACAGCGGCGAGTCCTCCGTGCATCGCATTGCGCCTTACGCTCTGGAGTGCGGCGTCGTGCTGCGCCCGTGGCTGCCGACGAACGAAGCCTGGATTGCCCGCGCACGGGGCCGGAGCGACGACTCGCCCGTGGCGCTGCGTTTCAAGACGTCCGGGCAAGCCTGCTTTGCGCCGCGCATCGACCTCGAATTCCAGCAGGCCGACGATCTTGGCGCGCCGAACCTGGATCCCTTCATCGAACGCGAACTCGTACTCGGCGCGGCCGGCGACTTGCCACTGACCTTCGAATCAGCGAAGCCGCCAGAACTCACCGGCTGGGACGGAGCGCCCCAGACCATGGTGCTCCTCCAAGCGCCGGCGAGTCTCAGCTTTGCCGCGGGCCCGGGCCAGGCGAGCCTCAAGGCGAAGTTGCGCTTCCCGCCGTGGATCGCGAGCGCGCCGAATTTCTCCAATTTGCGATTGCTCGTCTACGCGAAGGAAGGCGACAGCGCTCGCGAGTGCGCGCGCTTCGAGGTCGGCCCGACGGGCGTCGATGCGCAGAACAGCAGCTTTGCGCTCGACGTCCAAACCGACTTCGCAGCGGCGGGCGAGTGGACCCTCGTGATTCGCTCGCAGCCCAACGCCGATCAGGCCACGGCGCGCATTGGCATCTACGACCTGCGCGTCAATCGCTAGCGCATGCGCGTGGAGCGCGAGGCGCGCGAAGTCGAGAGCAGGCTCGCCGGCACGACCGTGCGCGCGCCGTACTTCTTGCGCAGCTTGTCGAGGCTCGCGGCCGCGCGCTCCAGGCGCTGCGTGCCCGGTTCGAGTTCGATCCCGGCGAGCTCGGAACCAAAAAGGTCGCCCTGCAGCGGAGCGCGCACGTCCTCGAGTCCGCTGACCTGCACGCCGAGCAGCCGCAGCGCTCCCGGCGGCGTGCGCGCGAGCAGGCCGCGCGCGGCGGAATAGATGCGCGGGCCCAGATTGGTGGCGAAATCCAGCGTGAAACTGCGCGTGACCGTCTTGAAGTTCCCGTAGCGCGCCTTGAGCGTGATCGTGCGGCCGCGCAGACCGCGATCGCGCAGGCGCTCGCCGAGTTCTTCGCAGAACTCGAGCAACTTGAGCAACAACGCTTCGCGATCGACCATGTCGTTTTCGAACGTGCGTTCGACCGAATAGGACTTTTCCTCGCGCCGCGGATTGACGCGCCGCGGGTCGATGCCGTGGGCCAGTTCGTGGATCCAGGCGCCGCTGGCTCCAAAGCGCGCGAGCACTTCGTCGCGCGGCCGCGCCGCAAGTTCGCCGACCGTGTGCACGCCGAGCGCCTCGAGGCGTTTCGCCGTGCGCGGACCGACGCCGAAGATCGCGCCGACCGGCAGCGGATCGAGCACGGCGCGCACGTCCTCGGGGCGGATGACGCGAAAGCCGTCGGGCTTGTCGAGATCGCTGGCGAGCTTGGCCAGGAATTTGGTCGGTGCGACACCGACCGACGCGACCAGCCCCGTGACGCGCAGAATCTCGCGCTTGATCGCGTGGCCGATCTCGACCGCGTCTCCAAACAGGCGCTCGCAGCCGGCGACGTCGAGGAAAGCCTCGTCCAGCGACAGCGGCTCGACCAGCGGCGTGTAGGAGCGGAAGATCTCCATGACCATGCGGCTCTCGCGCGTGTAGCGCTCGAAGTCAGGCGGGACCAGAACGAGCGCGGGGCACAGACTGAGCGCCTGCGCGGTCGGCATGGCCGAGCGCACGCCAAACTTGCGCGCCGCGTAGCTGGCGCTCGCGATCACGCCGCGTTGGTGCGCTCCCCCGCCGACGCAGACCGGCAATCCGACCAGGCGCGGGTTGTCGCGCACCTCGACGGCGGCGAAGAATTCGTCCATGTCGACGTGCAGGATCGTGAGCGGCGCAGGCGTCATCGTTCCCCAGGGTGCATGCTGGGCCACTGATCCGTCAATCCGGTGCACCGGTGCATGGCTTCCTGGCAGCGTGGGAGGCGCTTGCGCTACCTTAGATCGCTCATGCGTTTTCGCGATGTTGTCGTAGCGGGCATGGCCCACGTCCTGCCGGACGAGGTCGTGACCTCCCAGGAAATCGAAAACCGGCTGCTACCGCTCTACTCAAGGCTGGGCCTGCGCGTCGGCCGACTCGAACTGATGACCGGCATCAGCGAGCGACGGTTTTTCTCCGCGGGCACGCTGCCGTCGAGCGTCGCAGCGCGCGCCGGTGAAGCAGCCCTGATTGCGGGCGGCGTGGAACGCGAGCGAGTCGGCTTGTTGATCCACGCGTCGGTGTGTCGCGATTTCCTCGAGCCTTCGACGGCTTCGGTCGTGCATCACGCGCTCGATCTGCCGCCGACCGCATTGGCGTTCGATCTCTCGAACGCGTGTCTGGGTTTCGCCAACGCTGTCAGCGTCGCCGCGAGCCAGATCGAGAGCGGCGCGTTGACCGCGGCATTGATCGTCGCAGCGGAAGATGGTCGCGCGCTGGTGGAAGCCACGCTCGCCGAACTGCTGGCGCGCGGAACGAAACGGGAACTCAAGCGCGCCTTCGCTTCGCTGACCATCGGTGCCGGAGGTGCGGCGTGGGTACTCGCCCACCGCTCGCTCGCCCCAAACGCCGTGAGCTTGCTTGGATCCACGGCGCTTGCGGACACGACTTCCGTGGAACTCTGCCAGGGCGATCGCGAGTCCGGCGCGAGCGGTCCGTTGATGCAGACCGACTCGGAGGGTCTGCTGCACGCTGGCAACGCGCTCGCCGCGCGCACCTTCGAACGCTTCCTCGCCGAGCAGCAATGGACGCGCGCCGATGTGCAGCGCGTGGTGACCCATCAGGTCGGAGTCGCGCACCGCAGACTGCTGCTCGAGACGCTGGCACTCGACAGCGCGCTCGACTACCCCACGGTCGAGCGCCTGGGCAACATGGGTTCGGTGTCGCTGCCGCTCTCGTTCCATCAAGCCCTGGAAGCGGGCTTCGTGCGTAAGCAGGAGCAGGTCGCCCTGCTCGGCATCGGCAGCGGCTTGCACTGCATGATGCTCGCCCTGCGCGCCTGAAAGGCGAATCGGCAAGTCAGGTGCCGGGCGCGATTTTTCCCTGTCTGGGCCTGAAAAGGGTACTTGACCGATCGGTCTAGCGGGCCTAACTTGCTGGCCATTCCGACCCCGGAAGTCCCTTGGCCAAGCCCCTCGACACCCGCGCGCGTCTCTTGAAGACCGCCGCCGATCTGATCTGGCAGTCGAGCTACCACTCCGTCGGCGTCGAGCGCATCTGCGAACAAAGCGGCACGAACAAGGGCAGCTTCTACCACTACTTCGCGTCGAAAGAAGAACTCGCGCTCGCGGCGATCGACGAGCAGTGGCGCGAGCTCAAGCCGCGCATGGACGAGATTTTTTCGGCCGCCACTCCCCCGCTCGAACGCCTGCGCCGCTATGCGCGCGAAAGCCTGCGGATCCAGACGGCCAAGCGCGAGGAAACCGGCTTCGTGTGCGGCTGTCCGCTGTACGCGCTCGGCTCCGAAGTCGGCACGCAATCACCGCATCTGCGCGCGAAGGTCGCTGAATTGCTGGATACGCGCTATCGCTATTTCGAAGCGCTGGTGCGCGATGCCAAGGCCTGCGGAGCGATCGAAGTTGCCGATACGGAGCGCTCGGCGCATGTGCTGCTCGACCTCGTCGAAGGCGCGCTGACCCGCGCCCGGATCACGGACAGCCTGGCCCCGATCGAGAGCCTCGAGCAGGCGCTGCTGCTGGTCCTCGGCGCACCCAAAGCCCAAAAAGTCCGCGCCGCGAGTGCGCGAAAATCACACTGACCGGACCGATCGGTCTTCCGATTTCCATGATTCGCCCCTACCCCATCCACGCAGCGCTCCTATTCGCTTCGGCCACTTTGTTCGCAGCCTGCTCGCGCGGTTCCGCCGCACATGCGCAGGATCCGACAGCTCCGCCACCGACGGTGATCGTCGAAAAGGTCGAGACGCGAGCGCTGGTCGAGCACGCCGAACTCACCGGCCGGCTCGGCGCCATCGAGTCGGTCGAAGTCCGGCCGCGCATCTCGGGCCACCTCAGGGAGGTGCGCTTCCAGTCCGGCGAGATCGTCGAGAAGGACCAGCTCCTGTTCAGCATCGATCCGCGCTTTCAGGCCGCTGCGCTCGACAGCCGAAGCGCCGAACTGGCGGCCGCCGAGTCGCGGGCCCAAACAGCCGAGCGCGAGAACGAACGGGCCAAAAAACTCCTCGATACGCGCGCCATCAGCGCCGAGGAAGCCGAGGGACGCGCGGCGAAAATGCTGGAGACCCAGGCCGTTCTGGCCGCCGCGCGTGCGGCAGAAGTCGCGGCGGCGCTTGATCTGGAGTTCACCGAGGTGCGCTCGCCGATCCGCGGCCGGGTCAGCCGCGCCATGGTGACCGCGGGCAACTTTGTCAGTGGCGTCGCGGGTTCCAACACGCTTCTGACTACGGTCGTGTCGCTCGATCCGCTGTACGCCTACGCCGACCTCGACGAGGCCACTTTCCTGCGCTTCGAGAAGATCGTGCGCGCAGGGCAAGCGGGTGGGGCCGCGAAAGAAATCCACATCGAGTTCGGACTCTCGGACGAAACCGGTTATCCGCGCAGCGGAACCCTCGAGTCGCTCGACAACGTGCTCGATCCAAGGACCGGCACGATTCTGTTGCGCGCGCGCGTGCCCAACAGCGACGGCCGCCTGGTGGCGGGTCTGTTCGTGCGCGTGCGCGTGCCGGTGAGCGAGCCCGCTGCTGCGTTGCTGATCGACGATCGTGCGGTCGGGACGCAGCAAAATCAGAAGTACGTGCTCGCGATCGGCCAAGGCAACATCGCCGAATACCGCCCGGTGACGCTCGGCCCCGTGATCGAGGGCAAGCGTGTGATCCGCTCGGGCCTCGCAGCCGGCGACACGGTCATCGTGACCGGCCTGCAGCGTGCGCGGCCCGGTGCGCCCGTGACTCCCAAGGATTCCGCGAGCGTAGAAACTGCGCCGGCCGGTCAGTGAGCCCAGATCGAGCAACGCCATGAACATCGCAGGTTTCTTCATCAAGCGCCCGGTCTTCGCGGGCGTGCTCTCGGTCCTGATCCTGATCGTCGGCGCGCTGTCGCTTTTCCAGCTTCCGATCAGCGAATACCCCGAGATCATTCCGCCCTCCGTGGTCGTGCGTGCCACGTACCCCGGTGCGAATGCGCAAACGCAATCAGAGACCGTCGCCACGCCGCTCGAGCAGGCCATCAACGGCGTCGAGAACGCGATGTACATGTCGTCGCAATCCACCAGCGACGGCACGACCACACTGACCGTGACGTTCAGGCTCGGCACCGACGTCGACAAGGCC
>JAYUOR010000833.1:0-5907 GCA_043760765.1 Planctomycetota bacterium
GGCGGTTCGGCGCGAATTCGCCACGCACCAATTGCATGCGTTTCTCCGCGGCGCGGGTCTCGGACCGCGTCAGGCGGCAGCCGTGGTGCGCAAGCTTGGAGCGGATTGCGAAGCGGAACTGCGCCGCGATCCCTATCAGATCGCCACCAAGGTGACCGGCATCGGATTTTCGATCGCCGATCGCTTCGCCATGCGCCTGGGGCTCGCCAAGGACGGACCCGAGCGCTGTCGGGCGGCGCTGCTTCACGTGCTGCGATCCAGCTCCGGCGAGGGGCATACGCTCCAACTCCAGGCGGAGTTGTTCGAGGCCGCTCGCACGCTCATGGGGGTCCTGCTCGGAGAGTCGGCACTTCCGACTGCGCTCGAGAGTCTGGCCGCCGAGCGCGAAGTGCGCGTCGAGAGGATCAATGAAGGGGCCGAGCCTCTGGTCTACCTGCCTTGGCTTGCCGCGAGCGAAGCCGGCCTGGCCGCTAACATCGAGGCCATTCTGGCCCGTTCCGGGCAAACCGGCGCGCTGGCCTCGGAGTCCGATCTTCGCCGCATGGAGGCGTCGGAGGATACTCAACTACATCCCAAACAGCGTGCCGCCGTTCTCGGACTGTTGGCCTCGCCGCTGGCCCTGCTCACGGGAGGTCCGGGCGTCGGAAAAACCACGATCGTTCGCTGGGTAGTGCACCTCGCTCAAAATCGGGGAGCCCGGATCCTGCTGGCCTCCCCTACCGGCCGCGCCGCCAAGCGCCTCTGCGAAGCGACCGGGCGCGACGCAAGCACGGTGCATCGCATGCTCGGCTGGGACCCCGCCGCCGGGTCCTTCCTGCACGACGACACCAACCCGTTGGAGTGCGACGTCCTGGTTGTGGACGAAATCTCGATGCTCGACGTGGTGCTCGCCCACCACCTGCTGAAAGCGGTAGGGCCGACGACGCGCCTGATCTTGGTCGGCGACCCCGATCAATTGCCCTCGGTCGGACCGGGAAACGTGCTCGCCGACCTGCTCGACTCAGGCAGAGTCCCGGTCCATCGGTTGACGGAAGTCTTCCGCCAGCAAGAAGGCAGCCTGATCGTCGAGAATGCGCACCGCATCCTGCGCGGCGAGGAGCCTGCCCTGCCCGCCCGCGGCGACCTCGGCAGCGACTTCTACTTTTTCCCCGCGGACGACGCGGCGCTTACCGCAGAGCGCGTGATCGAAGTGGTCACCCAGCGGATTCCGCAGAGCTTCGGCCTGAGCTGGATCGACGAGGTGCAGGTGCTCGCGCCGATGTACCGCGGCGATTGCGGCGTAGATGCCCTCAATGAGCGCCTGCGCAAGGCGCTGGACCACCCCGGCCACGAGGTCAAGGTCGGCGACCGTATCTGGCGCACCGGCGACCGGGTCGTGCAGACGCGCAACGACTACGAGAAAGAGGTCTTCAACGGCGACATGGGCCGCATCGCGCGGATCGACGAACAGGGCAACGTGCTCGTTCGCTATCCCGAGCGTGAAGTGCTCTACGCCGCCGATGAACTGGGCGACCTGCAAGCTGCCTTCGCGATCACTGTCCACCGCTCCCAGGGCAGCGAGTACCCGGCCGTGGTCATGCCCATGGTAATGGCCCACGCGGTCATGCTGCAGCGCAACCTGCTCTACACCGCCATCACCCGGGCTCGGCGGCTCCTGGTCCTGGTCGGATCGCGCCGGGCGCTGCAGCTGGCCATCCAGAATTCCGAGCCCTCACAGCGGCGTTCGGCCCTGGCGGCCCGGCTGCGCCTCAAGGGAGGGCCAGATGGCGAACTTTAGGCCTATGAATAGGCCCGCTACCCCGGCGTAGCCCGCGGATTCGCTATCTTGGCCGCCTTCAAAGTTCCCTAGCCCTTCACCTATCCATGAAATCGACGCGTCTCCTCCTCCCGGCCCTGCTGGCGGCTCCCCTTCTTCTGGCCCTGGAACCGCGCGGTGATGGGCTCACTTTCCACCCGAAAAAGGACTCTGCTCTCGCCAAGAGCACGGAGATCAGCATGTCCTTCGAGCTGGGCGACATGTCGATCATCGTCGATGGCAATGACATGGGCGGCCAGATCCCGGCCGACGTCAGCGGCACGATGGACATGGCGATGACCTGGACCGACAAGTACATCGATCTCAAGGACGGCAAGCCGCTCGAACTCATTCGCTCCTACGAGGAGATGAAGGGATCGATGGACATGAACGCCGCGGGGAACTCGAACAACAACGAGATCCCGGAGTTCGATGCGCTGTCGGGCAAGTCGATCAAGTTCAAGTGGAACGAAGAGAAGAAGGACTACGACGTCTCCTTCCACGAGTGCGAGGGCGAAGAAAAGCTGCTCAAGACGCAGCAAGT
This sequence comes from Planctomycetota bacterium, assembly GCA_043760765.1. Taxonomy (GTDB): domain Bacteria; phylum Planctomycetota; class UBA1135; order UBA1135; genus JADJQU01. The sequence goes on from JAYUOR010000833.1 coordinate 2,340, forward strand.
CGACATGGACTACCGCATGATGCTCCCGACCAAGGAAGTTTCGGTCGGTGACAAGTGGGACGTGTCCACGGACTTCGTGCGCCAGATCCTCGACGGCCTCAAGAACGGCGACATGGGCGACGACGGCGCCGGCATTCAGGCGATCCTGCAGGACGAGCTCTTCCCGCAGATGGAGAAGATGCTCGACAAGTTCAAGACGACCTGTGAGTACAAGGGCCGCCGCGACGAAGACGGTGTCGACGCCGGCGTGATTGCGATCACGATCACGGGCAAGGGCGACCTCGACCTCAAGTCGATGATCGAGTCGCTGGTCGAAGAGCAAGTCAAGAAGGCCGGCCAGGAAGTCGAGTTCGACATCAGCAAGGCCACACTGGGCCTCAACATGACCGGCAAGGGCGAAGTGCTCTGGGACATCGCTTCGGGCCACGTGCTCTCCGCCGAACAGACGGCCGAATTCACGGTCAACATCGGCTTCGACGCATCGGTGGACGCCGGCGGCCAATCGCACTCGATCGAAGCGGAGGTCGAAGTGCCGGGCAAGTTCTCGCAGAAGATGTCGCTGAAGAAGTAAGCAGGGCTCCAACGGGTTTCCCCCACGCGGCGCCCGCGCCCCCGCGGGGGCGCGGGCGCCGCGTGGGGGAAACCCGTTGGAGCCCTGCTTACTTCTTCAGCGACATCTTCTGCGAGAACTTGCCCGGCACTTCGACCTCCGCTTCGATCGAGTGCGATTGGCCGCCGGCGTCCACCGATGCGTCGAAGCCGATGTTGACCGTGAATTCGGCCGTCTGTTCGGCGGAGAGCACGTGGCCCGAAGCGATGTCCCAGAGCACTTCGCCCTTGCCGGTCATGTTGAGGCCCAGTGTGGCCTTGCTGATGTCGAACTCGACTTCCTGGCCGGCCTTCTTGACTTGCTCTTCGACCAGCGACTCGATCATCGACTTGAGGTCGAGGTCGCCCTTGCCCGTGATCGTGATCGCAATCACGCCGGCGTCGACACCGTCTTCGTCGCGGCGGCCCTTGTACTCACAGGTCGTCTTGAACTTGTCGAGCATCTTCTCCATCTGCGGGAAGAGCTCGTCCTGCAGGATCGCCTGAATGCCGGCGCCGTCGTCGCCCATGTCGCCGTTCTTGAGGCCGTCGAGGATCTGGCGCACGAAGTCCGTGGACACGTCCCACTTGTCACCGACCGAAACTTCCTTGGTCGGGAGCATCATGCGGTAGTCCATGTCGACTTGCTGCGTCTTGAGCAGCTTTTCTTCGCCCTCGCACTCGTGGAAGGAGACGTCGTAGTCCTTCTTCTCTTCGTTCCACTTGAACTTGATCGACTTGCCCGACAGCGCATCGAACTCCGGGATCTCGTTGTTGTTCGAGTTCCCCGCGGCGTTCATGTCCATCGATCCCTTCATCTCCTCGTAGGAGCGAATGAGTTCGAGCGGCTTGCCGTCCTTGAGATCGATGTACTTGTCGGTCCAGGTCATCGCCATGTCCATCGTGCCGCTGACGTCGGCCGGGATCTGGCCGCCCATGTCATTGCCATCGACGATGATCGACATGTCGCCCAGCTCGAAGGACATGCTGATCTCCGTGCTCTTGGCGAGAGCAGAGTCCTTTTTCGGGTGGAAAGTGAGCCCATCACCGCGCGGTTCCAGGGCCAGAAGAAGGGGAGCCGCCAGCAGGGCCGGGAGGAGGAGACGCGTCGATTTCATGGATAGGTGAAGGGCTAGGGAACTTTGAAGGCGGCCAAGATAGCGAATCCGCGGGCTACGCCGGGGTAGCGGGCCTATTCATAGGCCTAAAGTTCGCCATCTGGCCCTCCCTTGAGGCGCAGCCGGGCCGCCAGGGCCGAACGCCGCTGTGAGGGCTCGGAATTCTGGATGGCCAGCTGCAGCGCCCGGCGCGATCCGACCAGGACCAGGAGCCGCCGAGCCCGGGTGATGGCGGTGTAGAGCAGGTTGCGCTGCAGCATGACCGCGTGGGCCATTACCATGGGCATGACCACGGCCGGGTACTCGCTGCCCTGGGAGCGGTGGACAGTGATCGCGAAGGCAGCTTGCAGGTCGCCCAGTTCATCGGCGGCGTAGAGCACTTCACGCTCGGGATAGCGAACGAGCACGTTGCCCTGTTCGTCGATCCGCGCGATGCGGCCCATGTCGCCGTTGAAGACCTCTTTCTCGTAGTCGTTGCGCGTCTGCACGACCCGGTCGCCGGTGCGCCAGATACGGTCGCCGACCTTGACCTCGTGGCCGGGGTGGTCCAGCGCCTTGCGCAGGCGCTCATTGAGGGCATCTACGCCGCAATCGCCGCGGTACATCGGCGCGAGCACCTGCACCTCGTCGATCCAGCTCAGGCCGAAGCTCTGCGGAATCCGCTGGGTGACCACTTCGATCACGCGCTCTGCGGTAAGCGCCGCGTCGTCCGCGGGGAAAAAGTAGAAGTCGCTGCCGAGGTCGCCGCGGGCGGGCAGGGCAGGCTCCTCGCCGCGCAGGATGCGGTGCGCATTCTCGACGATCAGGCTGCCTTCTTGCTGGCGGAAGACTTCCGTCAACCGATGGACCGGGACTCTGCCTGAGTCGAGCAGGTCGGCGAGCACGTTTCCCGGTCCGACCGAGGGCAATTGATCGGGGTCGCCGACCAAGATCAGGCGCGTCGTCGGCCCTACCGCTTTCAGCAGGTGGTGGGCGAGCACCACGTCGAGCATCGAGATTTCGTCCACAACCAGGACGTCGCACTCCAACGGGTTGGTGTCGTCGTGCAGGAAGGACCCGGCGGCGGGGTCCCAGCCGAGCATGCGATGCACCGTGCTTGCGTCGCGCCCGGTCGCTTCGCAGAGGCGCTTGGCGGCGCGGCCGGTAGGGGAGGCCAGCAGGATCCGGGCTCCCCGATTTTGAGCGAGGTGCACTACCCAGCGAACGATCGTGGTTTTTCCGACGCCCGGACCTCCCGTGAGCAGGGCCAGCGGCGAGGCCAACAGTCCGAGAACGGCGGCACGCTGTTTGGGATGTAGTTGAGTATCCTCCGACGCCTCCATGCGGCGAAGATCGGACTCCGAGGCCAGCGCGCCGGTTTGCCCGGAACGGGCCAGAATGGCCTCGATGTTAGCGGCCAGGCCGGCTTCGCTCGCGGCAAGCCAAGGCAGGTAGACCAGAGGCTCGGCCCCTTCATTGATCCTCTCGACGCGCACTTCGCGCTCGGCGGCCAGACTCTCGAGCGCAGTCGGAAGTGCCGACTCTCCGAGCAGGACCCCCATGAGCGTGCGAGCGGCCTCGAACAACTCCGCCTGGAGTTGGAGCGTATGCCCCTCGCCGGAGCTGGATCGCAGCACGTGAAGCAGCGCCGCCCGACAGCGCTCGGGTCCGTCCTTGGCGAGCCCCAGGCGCATGGCGAAGCGATCGGCGATCGAAAATCCGATGCCGGTCACCTTGGTGGCGATCTGATAGGGATCGCGGCGCAGTTCCGCTTCGCAATCCGCTCCAAGCTTGCGCACCACGGCTGCCGCCTGACGCGGTCCGAGACCCGCGCCGCGGAGAAACGCATGCAATTGGTGCGTGGCGAATTCGCGCCGAACCGC
>JAYUOR010000834.1:0-5893 GCA_043760765.1 Planctomycetota bacterium
CGTTGATCGGCTCGAGTACGCCGCCGATCTGCGCCGCTGCACTGAGGTGCACACGCGCCCCGATCTGTGCGCAGCTCCCCACGAGTGCATGCGAGTCGATCATCGTGCCGGCACCGACCCAGCTGCCGACATTGACGTACATCGGCGGCATGCAGATCACGCCGGCCGCCAGATGTGCACCGCGGCGCACGGCCGAACCGCCCGGAACGATGCGCACGCGCTTGGAAAGATCGAAGCGCTGCACGGGCAGCGCGGACTTGTCGATGAACGTGCCCAGCGGATTTCCCTGCGCGTCCGAGTGCACGATGTTATCGCTCGCGCGAAAAATCTTGAGCAGTTCGTCCTTGACCCAGGAGTTCACGCTCCAACCGCCATCGGCGGACGGCTCTGCAACTCGCAGCTCTCCCGCCTCGAGTGCGTCGAGCAGTTGATTGCCAGAAAGTTGCCCGCTCATCGCGCCGCATCCCGCTGCAAGAGTTCACTCGCCGTCTTCGCGTAGATCGAGATCGCCTGCTCGATCGCCTGCTTCGAGACGCACTCGTGGGCGGTGTGCGCGTCCTGGATGTTTCCGGGGCCGACGAGCAATGGCGTGCCCCAGTTCCGAAGGTGCGGCGCGTCCGTGCCGAAGGCGACCGCCACAGCGCTTTCGCCTTGGGGCACGAGGAACTCGGTGGGACCGTAGTTCTTGTACAGGCAGTCAAGATGCACGTGCGCCGAAAGGTGCTTGCGCACTTTGGCCTCGGTCGCCACCGGCGTTTCCACGGCGCGCAACAAGAGCGTCGCGGCGGCGCGATCGGCGACGACGTTTGCGGCGATACCGCCCTCGATCTCGCCGACGTTGAGCGAGCCCTGGCCGAGCAGCGGATGATTTCCCCAGTCCTCGCGCAACAGTCCCGCAAGACATTGAACGAGTTCGTGCACGGCGCTGGGCCCCGTCGTTTGCGAGCTGTGGCCCGCGACGCCGCTGGCCAGGAGCTTCGCCTTGAAGATGCCCTTGTGGCCGCTGACGAAGCGATTGCCGGTGGGTTCGCCGACGATCGTGTGCCTGGGTTTCCACGGTTCGGCGAGCCTGGCGTTGGCGATCTGCGCGCCGAGCGAATCGGTTTCTTCGCCGACCGTGAACAGGAATCCGATGCGATCTTCACCTTGCGCCAAAAGCCGCGCTCCTGCTTCGATCATCGCCAGCGCCGGCCCTTTCGCGTCGCACGAGCCGCGGCCGTGAACGAACTCGCGATCCTCGCTGGGTGCGATGAACGGGGGCACCGTGTCGAGGTGCGTGCAGAAGACCAGCTCGGGCAGGCCCGCGCGCGCGAGCAGATTGAAACGGCCGGGCGCGACTTCCTGGCGCTCGACGGCGAAGCCGCGAGAGACGAGAAAACGTGCCAGCAGCTCCGCATAGTCCGCTTCGCCGCCGGTGATCGACGGCACCGCGATCCAGTCCTGAAGCGTCGTCCAGCGTGAAGGCATGGACGAAAACTACTCCGCCGGCACGATCATCACGAGCTTCGCTCCGCCCGCGACGGCTTCGCGTTCGCGCACGTGGATGGTCTTGATCTTGCCCGCGGAGGGCGCGGCGATCTCGTTTTGCATCTTCATCGCCTCGAGGATCAGGAGCGACTGGCCGGCTTCGACGATGTCACCCTCGGCGACCATCAACTTGACGACGATCCCCGGCATGATCGCCTTGACCAGACCGCCGCCCTTGCTCGCCGCGCGCTCGGCCGCGTGGGCGGCGCGTTCGCGTTCGTCCTCGATCTCGACCGCGTAGAGGTGGCCCGCGATCACGACCGAGGCCTTGGCCATGTCGCCTTCGATCGAGACGCCGTAGCTCTTGCCTTCCGAAAGCAGCGCGACCTGGCCGAGCGTGTCGACTTCTTCGTAAGAAAGGTCCAGCGGCTTGCCGTCGACGGCGACCTTGAGTTCGCCCAGGCGCTCGACGACGTCGACCTCGTGCTGTCGCCCGTTGACTTGGATGAAGTACTTCACAGCTTCACCTCCGTCGCCGGGCGGACGTGGGGCTCGGCCTGGTGCGCGGGATAGGAGGAAAAGCGCGAGCGATTGCGCTCGAGCCAGTTCGTGCGCGACGAAGCGGTAGTCGCCAATGCGCGGCGCTTCGACAACAGATGGCGATGAATCGCGGCGACCGCGGCGACCAGCGCATCCTCGCCGCCGCGCGGATTCGACAGGTCCATGGTCGTGAGGAAGTGCGTGTCGAAGTTGCCCTTGCGGAAGCGCTCGTCCTCGAGCACCAGCAGCGCGGCCGGCGCGCCCGTGCGCACACCGCCGACGTTCAGTTCCTGCAGCGCGCGCACCATGCGCTCGATCGCGATGCTGCGGTCCGGTGCCCAGACGATCAGTTTCGCCAGCATCGGGTCGTAATTGAGTCCGACCTCCATGCCGCGATAGAGCGCGCTGTCCATGCGCACTCCGGGGCCGCCAGGCGCGCGCAGATTCTTGATGATGCCCGTCGAAGGCACGAAGTTATTGAACGGGTCTTCGGCGTTGATGCGTACTTCGATCGACCAGCCCTTGGGCGAAATGTCCTTTTGCTCGTAGCCAAGTTTCTCGCCGAAGGCGACGCGCAGTTGTTCGCGCACGAGGTCGACGCCGTAGACCAATTCGGTCACTGGGTGCTCGACCTGCAGGCGCGTGTTCATCTCGAGGAAGAAGAACTCGCCCTTGGAATACAGGAATTCGACCGTGCCCGCGTTTTCGTAACCGACCGCTCGGCCGGCCTGCACGGCGATCGCGCCCATTTTCGCGCGCAAGTCGGCGTCGACGATCACAGACGGCGCTTCTTCGATCAATTTCTGGTGGCGGCGCTGGATCGAGCACTCGCGTTCGCCGAAGTGCACGCCGTTGCCGTGCTTGTCGAACATCAATTGCACTTCGATGTGGCGCGGTTCCTCGAGGTAGCGCTCGAGGTACAGGCGGCCGTCGCCGAACGAAGCCAACGCTTCGCCCGAAGCCGTGCGGAACGCGACGGCCATTTCCTTCTCGCTGCGAACGATGCGGATGCCCTTGCCGCCGCCGCCGGCCGCGGCCTTGATCGCGATCGGATAGCCGATGTGCTTGGCCTCGCTGACCGCCTGCGCAACGTCCAGCACGGCATCGACCAGACCGGGCACGACCGGCACGCCGGCCTTCTTCATGTGGCGCCGCGAGGTGATCTTGTCCCCCATCGCGCGGATCGCGCTCGGCGGCGGACCGATCCAGACCAAACCGGCCTCGCTGACCTTCTGCGCGAACTCGGCGTTCTCCGAGAGGAAGCCGTAACCGGGGTGAATCGCTTCCGAGCCGGATTCCTTGGCCGCGCGGATCACCTTGGCCATATCGAGGTAGCTCTCGCGCGGCAGCGAACCGCCGAGCGCGATCGCGCGGTGCGCCATGCGCGTGTGCAGGGCGCGGCGGTCGAAGTCCGAATAGACCGCAACGGTCTCGATGCCCATTTCTCGCGCCGTGCGAATCACGCGCAGGGCGATCTCGCCGCGGTTGGCGATCAGGATGCGTTGGAACATGTCTGCTTCGTGACTGGGGGCTATGGGGAAGTCGGGGATTCTACGGGGCGGCCCTGTGCGGAGAAAACGGCGAGGACGGTGTCGACACGCTACGTGCGTTCCGCGTGCAGACGCGTGCCCGCGCCAGCCTGTCCTGGTCGTGCTCTGTGATCTTCGTCCTACAACGGAATGTTCCCGTGCTTGCGCACCGGCCGTTCCTCGTGTTTGGTCTTCAGCAGTTCGAGCGCACGAATCAGCATCGGACGCGTGCGCGAGGCTTCGATCACATCGTCGACGAAGCCGCGCGCGGCGGCCTTGTAGGGATTGTTGAAAGTCGTCTCGTACTCGGCGGCCTTCTGAGCCTCCATCGCCTTGGGATCGGCAGCCTTGTCGATCTCGCGGCGATGGATGATCTTCGCAGCACCCGCGGCTCCCATCACGGCGATCATCGCTCCCGGCCAGGCCAGGTTGAGGTCGGCGCGCAGGTGCTTCGAACCCATGACGTCGTAGGCGCCGCCGTAGGCCTTGCGCGTGATCACGGTCAGCTTGGGCACGGTCGCTTCGGCGTAGGCGTAGAGCAACTTCGCCCCGTGACGGATGATCCCGCCGTATTCCTGCGCGGTCCCGGGCAAGAATCCCGGCACGTCCTCGAAGGTCACGATCGGAATGTTGAACGCGTCGCAGAACCGGATGAAGCGCGCGGCTTTGATCGAGGCGTCGATGTCGAGGCAGCCCGCAAGCACCGCCGGTTGATTCGCGACCACGCCGACGACACGGCCGCCCAGACGCGCGAAGCCGATCAACATGTTGCGCGCCCAGTCGGGTTGAACCTCGAGCCATGAACCGGCGTCGATCACGCGGCCGATCACCAGGTTCATGTCGTAGGGCTTGCCCGAATCGAGCGGGACGATCGTCTCCAACTCGGGATCGCAGCGATCGTGCGGGTCTTCGGTCGGAATGAACGGCGCGTCCTCGGCGTTGTTGAGCGGCAGGTAGCCGAACAACTTGCGGATCAAGGCCATCGAACTCTTGCCGTCAGAACTGCGGAAATGCGCGCAGCCCGAGCGTGCGGCGTGGACTTCGCTGCCGCCGAGTTCTTCGCTGGTGACTTCTTCGTGCGTGACCGTCTTGACCACATCGGGCCCGGTGATGTGCATGTACGAGGTCTGGTCGACCATGCAGACGAAGTCCGTGATCGCCGGGCTGTACACCGCGCCGCCCGCGCAAGGCCCCATGATCGCGCTGATCTGCGGGATGACGCCCGAGGCGCGCGTGTTGCGCCAAAAGATCTCGGCGTACCCGCCGAGCGAACTGACGCCCTCCTGGATGCGCGCGCCGCCGGAGTCGTTGAGCCCGATCACGGGCACGCCGACCTTCAGCGCCTGATCCATGATCTTGCAGATCTTTTCGGACTGCGTTTCCGAGAGCGAACCGCCGAAGACGGTGAAGTCCTGGCTGTAGACATAGACCGGCCGGCCTTCGATCAAGCCGTGTCCGGTGACCACGCCGTCGCCGAGGATCTGCTGATCCTGCATGCCGAAGTCGGTGCAGCGGTGCGTGACGAAGCGATCGAGCTCGATGAACGAGCCTTCGTCGAGCAGCAGGTCCAGTCGCTCGCGCGCCGTCAGCTTGCCCTTCTTGTGCTGCTGGGCAATGCGCTCCGGGCCGCCGCCGAGCAGGGTCAGTTCGCGCATGCGGCGCAGCCGCTCGAGGGGAGTCTCTTGGGTCATCGTGCTTCGAGAATCTAAGGGGAGATAGGGACGGTCTTCTGGTTCAGCGCACGCGCGTTCCAGCGTGCATCACGAACGTCACGCGCTCAAGCGCCGTGACGTCCTCGAGCGGATTGCCGGGCACCGCGATCATGTCGGCAAGCTTTCCCGGGGCGATTTCTCCGCGATCGCTGACGCCGAGCAGGTCGGCGGCATTCAGCGTCGCAGTGCGGATCGCATCGATCGGGCTCATGCCGCACTCGACGTAGACCGCAAATTCGCGTGCGTTGTCGCCGTGCGGGATAACGGCGGCGTCGGTGCCGAAGGCGATCTTCACGCCGGCGGCGATCGCCGCCTTCAGGTTCTTGCGCGCGATGGGCAGGATGCTCTCGGCCTTGGCGCGCAGTTGCGGCGGCAAATTGTCGAGGTCGATGCCAGTGGCGAGATAGCTGGTCGGCACGAGGTACGTGCCGCGTTTCTTCATCTCGGCGATGCACTCATCGTCGATCATGCTGCCGTGCTCGATCGAGGCCACGCCGGCCTTGACCGCGGCGAGGATGCCGGCGCTGCCGTGGGCGTGGGCGCAGACCTTGACGCCGTGGCGCGAAGCTTCGTCGACGATCGCGTGCAGTTCTTCGTCGGACAACTGCTGCGCGCCGACGCTCGTCTCGAACGAAAGCACGCCCG